>JALEUF010000122.1 GCA_022781015.1 Caryophanales bacterium | reverse complement strand
TTAATTGTAGCAAATGTTACAAACAAGTTTGAAAAGAGCATCAAAAAAAGGTTCGACTCGTTCGAATCAAACCTAACGTTCTAACTGGTGCCGCAAGCCGGAATTGAACCAGCAACCTACGCATTACAAGTGCGTTGCTCTGCCAATTGAGCTATTGCGGCAATTTGATTGGTGGGTGTTACTGGTATCGAACCAGTGACCTCTTCCGTGTGAAGGAAGCGCTCTCCCACTGAGCTAAACACCCCTTCATAATCAATAATAGCCCCGCTTTTGACGGGGCTTTAATGTCCATTGGTGGGCCTTAATGGGCTCGAACCATCGACCTTGCGCTTATCAAGCGCACGCTCTAACCAACTGAGCTAAAGGCCCACATGCGCCTTAAAAGCGCTTAGTAAATATACCCCAAGTAAGGCTAACTAACAAGTACTATTTTTCAATTTGTACCCCTAATTTTATGCTCATTGCTATTTCTAATGACAAAAAGCCTATTTTTCTATCAATATATAGCCTTCTGGTAACTCTATTTCTTTCTTATTATCTTTTTGAATGATGTGAAGATATTCATCTCTAAGAGGAATATAGATATCATAATCCTTGCTATATCCATTATTTGCAATGCTAATAACTTTATTTTTATAATCAATGTCTTTTATGCCAGTTAATAAAGAAATAACTACATTAGCAATATAGCTAGTAAATCCATGATTCAAAGAATCAGTTTTCGAATCTTTTTCCCATAAAGTCAATGTCTCTATCGCCATGGAGTAATAGAAGTCGATACTCTCTTCATAAACTTTTGAATATTCCCCTTCTTCCATTAATATCTCCATCCTAAAATAATCCCCGATTAAGACATTGGATTTGAATATATCTGGATAAATCTTTTTATCATCCCTACTAGGACCAAATTCATTAAGAAGGAGATTAAATAAATTAGAATATTCCTTAACAGTCGCGGTTTTAAAATAAAATGCATAATATTGGGTAGTTTCAGAGATACGGTTGTTCTTAATTAATTTATTTGATTCGTCTCTAATTAAATTATCGACAAAGAAAGTCCCATTAAACCCTTTTTCCCTAATAAAACGTTTTATCTTCTCACTTTTTTCTTCTAGGCCAGGATCTTTTAAGAGGTGGCTCGCACTAGAAAGAAACCCAGCATAAAGCATGTTTGTAGGTAAATTTACCCCACATGTAGATAAAGGATTATTCGCTTCGCTCCATTCGACAAATATCCAGCCGTCAAGGTTTTCTAATAAGCCAAATTCATTCTCGAATTTAGCAAAATAATCCACTACACCACTTAATTGGATTAAAGATTTTTCAAACAAAGCAGGATCATCATTTTTCCTAAAATATTCTTCAAGTTCGATTCCATAAAACATTGCCCAATTAGGGATAAAGTTCTTCTCACTTGAAGAAGAAGGATAACACATAGGAATCATTCCTTCTGGAAGTTCCTTAACATCGACAAAATTTGCATAATTCTCCAAGAAATTTCTTTCCACTAGATTAAATCCGGTGAATATAGTTTCGGCCCTTCCGGTATAAAAAGAATCGCAAAGCCAACCTGCCCTTTCTCTACTTGGGCAATCAGTAAGGACATCGACTGCATTGGATGCGAATGTATTTCTTGCAGCTTTTAATATGGTTTCTATTTTCTTATCATCTAGTTTGTATCTTAATCTATAAGAATCCGGATTTTCTAAAAGGATAACTCCTACATCATTAACTTCTACTATTCCAGAGATAACTACTACCCTTAGATATTGAAGGGTATACGGGGCTAGGCTAGTTAAATTATATTCCCCAGGATTTAGTTCATAAGAAATATAATTATCCGTGGTATTCCTAAAGCAATTAAGCTCGATTTTATCCTTAGAAACACTTATTTCCTCAAAATAGATAAATAATTTAGCCTTCACCTTGACTTTAATCGATAAGCTTGTAAATCCAGTCACGGAGAAAGAATATTTATAGGTAATGGATTCATTATCTTTTAAGACATTATCTAACTTAAGGGTATTTCCTATAACTAATCTAGAAATAATCTTTCCATAATCTACATCCCATTCCTCACGATGGTAGATGCAAAGGAAATCGTTATGATAATATCTATCATCATGGATAGGTTTATTTTCATCAAAAGATACTTCATTCTTTTCAATTAAGGAGAACTTTACACAATCCAATTTAGGATAAGAAGATGTCCTATTTGTTAGATACCCATATCTATTAATGTCTAATTTCCTTTTTGAATAAGATATATCGTGCCCATAGCTAAATATATCTTGGTCATATTTGGGGTTATAGGCTTCTACAAATGGCCTTTGAAATGAGAACCTAGATACTTTTTGGTATTTGCCTTCATATAAATAACAAGGGCTTTCTAAATTAGAATAGGTAACTATTTTCCCCTCATCAAATAATTCAAATTGGATAAAGGCAGGTTCATCGACGCATTCAAATGATTTGGTATTAAACGATGCTAAAATTATTAATAATCTATTGTTTTCTTCTAGATTAGATAAGTTATATGTATCAACTCTATGATGATTCAAAGCAGCTCTAGAAGGACCATATCCTATCAGTTTTCCATTTAGATATATTTGATATTCATTTTCACCCGCAATAACTAATTTATCTGCCTTTTTAAAATCAAGAGGAAATAAAAGAAATATGTTCTTTTCATTAGCTAAAGAAGAATCAAATACAGGGACGGCATTAATAAATAAATCATTCATAGATAAAACCTTTTTGCTAAGTAATATTAAAACATTGACGGCATTATTTTCTTATAAGATAAAGATGTATTTTTGTTATTCTTTAATATATGTCTTAACTATTTCCCCAATATAGACGTTATGAAAGTCCTTATTTGGATAGTCAACCGAAGGTATCTCTTTATCGACAAATCCTTCTTCTTTTAATTTATCTACATATAGTTTCTTGCATATATAGATCTTGCTTGCTTCTTCAACTGCTAAAGTACGATCTATATAAATTGGATGGAACCCAACTTTAGCCAGTTTATCTTCATTTCTAAAGGAATGTGAACCTAGATAAAGAAGTTCCTTTCTATATTTACTAGGGAAGACACATATAGAGAAATAATCATTTTCCTTGATGATTGAATCGGTATATCTTTGGGGTCTAACAAATATAGTTATGGTTGGTAAGCCAAAATGTTTGGTTTCCTTTTTTCTTCCCCATAAAGAGCCGATTTGTCCCCAGCTAGCAGTCATGCATCCTTTTTTAATTTTATTTCCTGCACATACTAACCAAAATAAATCCCCGATCTCGCTAGATGGGTTAAACGAGAACGAATAAACATCCACTTCTTTAAAACTCATAAAAATAACCTCGATTAGATTATATCTTAATATCCTTATTAATAATAAAGAAGTTCTAAAAACCGGCTTTATTCTAATTAGTTTCCTTTCGAGTAACCAATCAAATAGGAATCTACCCGAAAAACTATTCAGCTTTAAAGGACATGCGAATAATTGTTGCTACTACGTCCTCATCTGATAAAAATCAGCTTAAAGTGTCTCGTACATTTCTTTTAATTCTTTTAGAATTTCCTCTTTTGTTTTGCCAACCAGTCTCAAATGTTCAATATCAACGTTTTCATTTTTCATGCGTTGGATAAACTCTTGAATATCTGTATAAACTCCATATGGAGTCACTATTTTTGATGTAGGATAAATAAGCTCTGTCAGACGGAAAACATCATTTTTATGCTTCTTGATATTTTTGCTATCAACATGTTCTCCTTTAGCCTTACGTTCTGTCAAATCCAACCACGCTTTTGCCTTAAACTGAATTAAATGTGCCACGTCCAAAACAGTCACACCATTAACAACGACTTTCCCCTGTTTCAAAAATTCGTAGTAATCATTATCTAAAAGGATGGCAGATAGACTTGAAATATCTTCGTCCATCGGTAACGGCGTTAGCACTGCCTCTTCTGGAAGTTGAATAGCATCTAGTTTTCTAGTAAAAAGTTCAATCATTGCAGGATATCGATTTGAAATTGGCTGACTGAACCGATGAAACTGAGGCACTCCGGAACTTTTGTTGCAATGTTTATAACCCGCCTGTTTTGCATATTCCCAGAATTTATGTCCAAAATTAGCATCAACTGCTTCTATAATCAAAACAAGGTCAATATCCTTTGTTGCGCGAAAGTCCAACCCTTCCTCGTTCATTAAAATATCACATGCTGTTCCACCAATGATAGCGTACTGCTCTTCGTTTCCCTTGAACCATTCCTTAAAACTCTCAATTCCCGTAACCATCTATTTTCATCCACAGTTCATTCAGCATTTTTTCTACTGCTTCTTCAACTCGCTCATCCGCATCTTCTCTTAGTGCCAAAGCCAATGAAAGCTCATCTACTACATTTTGCGTAGACAATTTTCGTGGATTGTATCTCCACATCTCAACGGCCACTTGTGCCTGCGAACTCTGCAAACTATTGGTCATTACATCATTCCACCTAGAGATTCTTTCTGTTGCGTAACACTCAACGATCGGTGCGTTCAGCATGGAATACTCTGCCAATGCCGAATATCCACTTTCTAATAAATCCACTCCAACGAGTTCTTTCGGAATGTAAACCGTTCGTTTTATTGGGTTTAATAACTTATCTTTTGCTTTTTGGAACAATATTTTTGGGGAATCATCAGATTGCATGATCTTCTGCACGCCTACTTTCCTTATATGTAGTAGTCCCATTCCTTCAAGTTGTCTCGATGCTCTTGATATGGAAGTAGGCGTTAGTTCCAAATCCTTCGCAGCCTGACTTGTAGATAGTTCTTTTGCTCCTCCATAAATAAAATGCAATAGAAGCATCTGCGCTGATGGAAGAATTTCTTCTCTTGCCACCTTTTCCGCACTACAACGTTCTTGCAAATACGTCGCCATAAAGGGCAAATATATTTGCTTTCCATCAACAACAAAAGGAACCTTCTCACGAATCAAATATTCTTTCTTTCGATAGGTAAGTTCTTTTAATATCAACACAATAGGCAAGTTTTCATTATCCTCTATCCTAACGATATGTTTTTTCAGCGTTTCAATCTGTTCAAGTTCCGTCTTAGGATAAAGAAAAATTGCACTTTGTCCGTTCATAGATACAAGTTGCAAGCAATACCTTGTAGTTATGAAATTAGGCAAATGCTTAAATTCTGCATCCTTATAGGCAACCTTGATTCCAAGCATTTTATCTAGATATTCCATGTCATCACCTGTAATCTTAACTTTCTTTTTGTATTATAACTCTTTTTAAGTTAAGATGCAAAATTTGAGTTAAATTCATTTAAAAAATCAACATAATTAGGTAATTAGCGCAATGAAAAAAGCCACCTCGAATCGAGATGGCCATAGATACAATTTCTAAACGAATTAACGCTTGGAGAATTGTGGAGCACGACGGGCTCCTTTTAATCCGTACTTCTTTCTTTCTTTGCATCTAGCATCGCGGGTAAGCATACCAGCAACTTTAAGGGCTTTTCTATCTTCATTAGCTTCTAGAAGAGCTCTAGCAATTCCAAGACGGATAGCTTCGGCTTGTCCGGTGAATCCTCCACCTTTGACATCAGCTTCGACATCATATCTATCTTCGGCACCTAAGATGGCCAAAGGTTGCTTTAAGTCGAGGACAAGGGTTGGGAATGGCATATAATCATCAACTTTTTTTCCGTTAACAACGATATTGCCTTTTCCTGGTTTGATGTAAACACGGGCGACGGAGGTTTTTCTTCTTCCGGTTCCGTAATATTTAACTTCGTTTGCCATTTGTTAACTCCTTATTTGCTTAAATCTAGAACGGTTGGGTTTTGAGCAACTTGTTCATGCTTGTCATCGGCATAGACAAATAACTTCTTAACGATTTGACGTCCTAGTGGTCCCTTTGGAACCATTCCCCAGACTGATCTTTCGATTAATTCAACTGGGAATTCTTTCTTCATGACACCGGCGCTGCGGGTACGAAGTCCGCCATTGTAGCCAGAAACATTGTAATAATTCTTCTTGTGTTCTGGATCATTACCAGTAAGTTTGACCTTAGAGGCATTGATTACAACGATGTAATCACCGCAATCGACGTTTGGGGTGTAGGTAGGCTTGTTTTTGCCCATTAAGATGATAGCAATTTTGGACGCAAGGCGGCCAAGTGGAATATCCGTGGCATCAACTAGATACCAGTTACGCTTTACTTCAGCTGGTTTTGCCATGGTTGTTTGACGCTGCATAATTTTCTCCTTTTGTCGTGAGTACGACTTTCGAACATTCAACTTTACCGGGGTTTACTCGTTCAAAGTAGTGCCGTGTTATTATCCCTATACGTGCGCGCAAATGCAAGAAAAAACTAATTTATTTTTCTCTATTTCAAATTTGCAATTACTAAAAATAGAAAAATAACCGACCCATGTATCAAAATGAAACAAGTTGGAATCTAAAACAAAAATCCAGTCTGGGTAAAAACCAAATTAAAAATAAACTAAAGTTTAAGATTATTTGCGTTCAGCAATATCCCTTAACTTCTTGTAACATTCGCGAATTGTATTTCTATCCGTGTCTGACATTGACCCAAAATTATCATTTCCAAGTAGGTAATCAATAGAAATATTGAGCAATTTGGAAATAGAAAGAAGATTGTCCAAAGATGGCTCAAAAATGCGATTTTCCCAATTAATCCATGCATTTCTAGAAATATCTAGCATCTTAGCGCAGTAGGCTTGGGAAAAACCTTTCTCTTTCCTAGCTTCTTCTAGCCTTTCCCATTTAGTTTTGTTGTCCATATTATTAGCCTCTATGTAATTAAATACACAAATTAAACATATCAAAATTTTATTCTTTATGTCTAAAAATTAATTTAAAAGAGCCGCCTGCTATATCGAGTGGCTCTTAGATTAACGGATTATAAATTTGAAACGTTAGTATAAACGGCTTGAACGTCTTCGGCTTCGTCTAATTCATTCATCATGGCATTAAGCTTAGCCTTGTCTTCTTCACCTACTTCAATCCATTCATTTGGAAGAAGGGTGGTTTCTGCTCTATCAAAATCAGTAACACCAAGTTCTTTTAATACATCCTTGGCCTTTTCTAGATCATTTGGAGCAACAACGGCTTCGATTTCTCCATCATCATCAATGGTAACGGAGCTAACATCAACATCACCAAGTACCAAAGCTTCTTCGACTTCTTCTTCCTTTGGTCCTTTAAAATCCAAGACGCCTGACAAATTGAAATTGTAGGCGACGGATGCCATCTTTCCGCCTTTTCTAGTAACGATAGTCCTAACAGAGACCAAAGCTCTATTAACATTATCGGTCAAAGTATCGACGACAATATTGCTTCCGCCTGGACCCATAAATTCATATCTTCCAGGAATATAGGCAACAGCGTCACCGCCTTTTGCCTTTTCAATAGCCCTATCGATAACATCCTTTGGGCATTGTTTACGATATTTTTCAATAGCGGAACGAAGTGCTAGGTTACTGTTTGGATCTGGTTCTCCTGATTTTGCTGCGGCATAGATTTCTTTAGATGCACGCATGTAGATTGCAGACTTGGCTTTTGCCGTGGCAGCCATTGCTGCGGCTCTTACTTCAAAGTGCCTTCCCATAATAAAAACTCCTTGTTTTTTGCGGTTTTACTATATCACTACTAAAAACCCATAAAAAGTAAAAATGATAGAAATACGTAAATAAAGTACATAAAAATACAATCGGTAAATCCCAAAAACAATCGATAGGCATTAAAGAAAATTAAAATGTTCTTTAAATATTTTCAAAGTTGCTAAATGTCAAATATCGATACACGTATTCAATAGATGAATGGATTTATTAATTAATTTATGATATAAACTTCTATCGACGAGGTTTTTAAAAAGATAAAAAATGAAAAAATATAATAAAATCGCTCTTCTAACCTTAAGCAGTTTATCCATCATCACCCTCGCAGGATGTAACGATGGAACTAGCGAAGAAGACAAAACAATTGAAAGCATCAAGATAGTTGAGGGCTCGATTGCCTCATCTTTTTATTTAGATAGTACTCCTGATTATTCAAATTTGAAGGTCAAGACATTAAATAAAAGCAATGAAGAAATCGAAACAATCAAAGTATCTGAAAAGACAAGTTATTTCACCTATACCGAAATTGATACCTCTACCCTAGCAAAAGGAAAAGTCTTTACTGTCACATATAAAGTTGATGATCGTTCGTTTGAAGATTCTATCACTTATGATGTTATCGACCACGAATATGAAATAGTTAGCTGGAGCCAAAATGCTTCCTATTCCCATTCGGTAGAGGCTTCTTTTACTAACTCTAAATTATCATCAAGTGAAGAAAACCTAGAATCTGGCTTCCTTGAAAATAGACTTTATTACATTGGTAATCAAAACGAAGCCAACTTGCTTCCTCAGATAAATGCCTTGGACGAAAATAACACCCCTATGGTTATTAACTTCCTTCCAGCTGGTGTTTCTATGTCCATTAAAGAAGATGGAAAAGAAGCAGAATTAGATGCTTCTAAATACATTGAAAATGCAGGTAGTTTCCTTAAGAACGGCTTATTAAAATTCAAAAGCGATGTAACAGGTTCATTCGTTATCACTTTAAAAGTCGATAGCAATCCTGCTTTAAAGCCAATCGAATATAAGGTAAATGTTGTCAATGCCTATAACGCTACAAAAGGGATTGATTTATATGCCTTAGCAAATTGCAAGGCTAGTTATTATCCTTATTATGATTCTACTTTTAATAACGATTTAAAGGAATTCAAAGAAAAGAATTCAATCCCAGAAACCACTGCTATTGTTTTCCAAAATGACATTACATTCAATAAGAGCGATTTAATCTCTTCCTATTTTTGGGGAGATGATGCCGTTTCTAGCAATGTCAAAGGCAGTTTCAAAGACTGGATTCATATTGTTGACCACACTTTCGACAAGGAAGAAAGCGTTGTCATTTATGGTAATTCACATCATTTAGCATTGAATGATAATAAAAAGGACCCTGATTGCTTCCCAGATATATTGACCGAAAGTTCTACAGGTACTGCTCAAGATGCCGGTGAACCTATATCTTCCCACTCTACTTTATTCTATGGTTCATTTGCAGAAGGCGTTGATCCAGCTAAGTGCAACTTTGATATCCAAGATTTGGAAGTATCTGGTAATTTAGGTGTATCTGCTGAATCTACCATCAAAGTCGGCGGACCTATGTTTATGAAGACAGAAGTCACTTCTAGCTTCAATAATGTCAATGTTTCAAAGTTCTATATGGCTTTAATGGCCGTTGGTAATGAGACAGTTGGAAATTCTACTTACGATGTCCAGCCTACATTAAATGTCAATTCCTGCCGTTTCCGTGATACATTTAACGCTTCAATCTATTGCTATGCCGGCGGAACCATCAATATTACAAACAGTGAACTTGTTAATGCCGGCGGACCTCTTCTATTCTTAAATCCAAGAACTGAAGACTTCTCAGCTTATATTTCAGATATCTCAAAATTAGGCAAAACAGAAGTCAATATCGACAATAAGTCCTTCCTTTCAAATAAATCAGAAGGAAAAGGTGGATGGTTCGATGCTTATAGCGCCACCACGCTTGCTGGCCAATTAATTAATCTCGACCAATTATTTGCCACCATCGGAATGAGCTTCTTAAGAAAAGACAATAACGTTTCTAAATTCAATTTCTTAATGGTAAATCTTCCAATAAATGAAGAAGGCATTACTCTTCCTTATAATAAAGGTGGGGTTAATGTTACCGTTAGAAAAGGTGACAACATTGTCTATAGCACAGTCGATGGCTATGCTGATGTCTATGCCAAAGCCGCTGGATTTGCAGGAGCAACCACACCTGAACAACAATATCTAAAAGGTAGGGAACTTTGCTCAGCTTTAGGAAATACATTCTTTGGCAACAACTATGCTTTCTCTAATCAAGCAAGCATGGCTTTCTTTGCTGCGACAAATGAAAAAGGTGAAAGAGAATTTGCCTGTCCTGCCGTTGATGCCACTGGTCAAATAACAGGATTACAAAGAACCGAATATGCTATCTTAGGTGCAAAAGGCCTTGCTAATGCAACCGATTCGCCTACCCCAACTGACATTATGAAAAACGAAGGCTATCTAGCCGCTACTTTAATCCAAAACAATTCTGCATCTTCTTTAGTAGATCTAACCGCCTATAAAGGCGCCTGCAACTATGGCGTTTTATTCGGCGACTACCACAAAATCTAATAAATAATTATGAAAAAGGCTCTAACTAATAAAACTTTTATTTTTGGGGGCCTTTTTTCTTTTTTGTTTCTAATTCTATTTTTATCTTATTACTTCACATATAAAGAATTTGCATTGGCATTTCTGCCGTTTTTCCTAACTTTTGCGGGTTTATTTATTATTTTCCTATTATTAGATAAATATTTAAAAGACAAACCAGCGAAAAGCTATAAATTCAAATGGCTAACTTCTTTTAGCGCTCATCTAGCCAAAAAAGAAAACCGTTATAAATTCTATTTCTCTATTCTAAGCATAGTTTTAATAATTATTTTCTTTACTAGATATTATTTCTATAAAGATACATTTGCTTACTCTCCAACTGCAGGAGTTACCAAATGGCATAAATATTATGATACGTTGCACCTAAATAGCCTTTTGATTTGCGATGGAGCAAAAAGCTTTCTTACCCTAAATAGATTCGAAATGGTAATAGGCACATTAAGCAATGACATATGGTCAGGCTTAGTCATTTTATCTTTAGTAAGCGCGTTTTATCTAAAAGAAAATTCATTATTTGCTAGAAGATATATAGGTGCCCCACTTACTTTGTTCGTTACATTATTCTTCCCTATTTTAGCTAAGGGGATAGTGGGAACTAGTTATTCTAATTATAGGGTATATCTATTAGCGATCGAACTAGGGATATTGGATTTCTATTATTTCTCTAGTGTCTTCTCTAAAGAAAAAGTAACATTTAACAAATCATCTATTTTTAAATTAATTTCAATCCTAATTCCATTCCTATTTACCTGCTTTAGCGCATACACGCCTTCATTATTATTTGGAAGAACAGCCTTAGGATTATCTAATCCACACGAGCTTTCAAACTTAAGCCACCGCTTATTCGTATATCTATCATTCTTGCTTCCTATTTTATATTTCATCTTGCTCTCATCTTTCTGCAAAGAGGAAAGAAGGGCGTTGCTACTTCAAATTTCATTAGGAGCATTAATTGGTTATGTATCAATAAATAGATATGACATATGGCAAAGTTTCTCATCGTGGCCATTACACTTATGCAACACCGCGATGTATACAATGCCTATAACATTATTATTTATTTCATATGGGTTATATTACTTCACTTTCTTTATCAATGTATTAGGTGCTTTCCTAGCACTGATGATGCCAAATTATTCAGAAGCCTTATATGTATTCTCCCCTACAATAACCGGATTCTTCATTAACCACTTACACGCATTCTTTATGCCTGTATTAATAATGTTATTAGGAGTCTATAAACGCCCAAAGATGAAATATTTCGTCTATTCCCAGATTGGATTCCTAGTTTATTTCGCCTTAGTTATGTTTGTTAATGTCGATCTTACTGCACATGGAGATCCAACAGACTTCTTCTTCATCAATAGCGATTTCGTCGCGAAGAAACTAGGCGAATGGGCGAAGAATCTATTTAATATAACCCTGACATTTGAAAGAAATGGATTAACATATGTAATCCATTATGCTTATGACATAGCTTATTACCTAGTCTATATCTTGCTAGCTTTTATGATGTGGTTTGTCTATGAATTATTATTTAGGGGAGTAGATGAATTATTAGCAGTTAGATTAGCTAGAATTAAATCAATTAGCAGGCATGATGCCTATTTAGAAATAAAAGAAAAGGGAGGACTAGAGATGGAAGAAAATCAAATTAGTTTGGTAATAGATCATTTATCCAAACGTTATCCAGGTGCAGATTCTTTAGCGGTCAACGATGTTTCATTCTCGTTACTAGGAGGCAAGATTTATGGCTTCCTTGGTAAAAACGGGGCAGGTAAATCAACAATTATCAAATCAATCGTAGGAATACATGGTTTTGATAAAGGATATATCTCCGTATGTGGCCATGATGTTAATGAAGAACCATTAGAAGCCAAAAAAGAAATAGGTTATGTCCCTGATAACTACGCCTTATATGAAAACTTGTCTGGTAGACAATATATAAATTACATTGCTGATTTATATAAAGTTCCGCTTGATTTAAGGAAGCAAAGAATAGATGACCTAGTAGAAAGGTTAGAACTAGGCCCTCGTTTTGATAAATTGATGAAGACTTATAGCCATGGGATGAAGCAAAAGATTACTATCATCGCCGCCTTAGTCCACGAACCAAAGATTTGGATATTAGATGAGCCTATGACTGGTCTAGATCCTAATTCCATCTTCCAAATCAAGGAATGTATGAAGGAACACGCTAGAAAAGGGAATATTGTCTTCTTCTCTAGCCATATAATCGATGTTGTCCAAAATATCTGTAATGAAGTAATAATCATCAAGAAAGGTGTTTTGGTAAAACGTATTGATTTAGACAAAGAAAAAGAAGAAAGAGAACATCTAGAAGAAACATTCCTTAACCTTACTAGCGATAGCAAGGAAGAAATTATAGATGTCCTGAATGATGAAAAAACATCAAAAGGAGTTTTATAGTGACTTCTGCTATAGAAAATAAAACAAAGAAGAAATCTATATTCCATGTTGAATGGGGCCCTTTTTATGTGCTTATAAAAATGCTTCTAGCCAATTCGCTTGCAATTGACTGGAAAGGCAATAAGAAGAAAGCCATCATAAAACTAGTGACATCATTAATTGGATTTGCCGCCACTATTGCTTTATCTTATTTATTTTTCTATCTATGTCAGTTGTTTGGGATATTCTCTTTATTGTCTAGCGTCCCAATGTCAGTCCCTTCAATAATTATCAATATATTAGTTATATTCTCCTTTATCGGGGTATTAGGCAGGACTACAAACGAATTATATTTCGCCTCCGATAACAAAGTATTGTTAACCTTGCCGATGAACGGGAACACCTTATTCCTTGGTAGACTAGGTGTTTCCTTTATAAACCTATATCTAAAAGCCTTAAAGATAGAAATACCATTCCTATTAGGCTATTACTTAGTAAGCGGGTACCCAATATATATGTATTTTGTAATATTTGTTATATGGGCCATCATAGATTTGGTGATGCTTTTATTAGCAGCAATCCTATCTATTCCTAACTATTTCTTAAAAAGATATCTAAAAACACATACATTAGCCAATGCGTTTACTTTATCAGTCCTCATTATCTTAATCTTGGCTTTTTGTTCTTTCCTAATTGGAATAATCCCAAATAAAATCGATATATTCTCTAACTGGGGCCCTTATTTTAATGCGATTCAAAATGGATTGAATTTCTATACTTCCAAATTTTCTTTCTTCTATTATGCCTCGATGGTATGCCTAGGAGGATTTACAGGTTATAACTTCTCCTTCTTCTATGGGTATGGGGTTGCTGGATTATATACATTTTTAATCTTAATTGGCTCATTAATTATATTATTCTTCCTTTCTTTATTATTAGCAGGCCCATTCTATCTTCACCTTGCTAGCGGGAATGATGAAATACAAGCCAAAACAAAAACCAATAAGAAATATAGCCTCAAAGCCGATTCGCCTTATAGAAGCCAGTTCTATAAAGAATTCCTGTTGTTTGTAAAAGATTCTTCCTTTACTCCTAATTATGTTGGAATATTCCTAGCCTTGCCATTATTATTAGCCTTAATTAGCAAGTTATTTGGTGCGATGGATGTAAATATACGTGGGGAGGCTATGGCGCAGGTTGTATTGTTATTAATACTCCTATTAATTGCCTTAACTGCGAATGGATTAGTTGCTAATTTATATAGCAAAGAAGGTGGGGCGTTTAAACTTAACCACACCTATCCATTAAAAGATGAAGTAATTATAACTTCCAAGATTATCTATCCTGCCATACTTGGCTCGCTTAGCATCATCTGCACCACATTTGTAATGGCTTCGATTAGAATGCAGACATTTACTAGTACAGTCTTTATGGGAATGGGTGCTACTTTAATTTATCTAGGACATCTTCTTTTTAGCGCCGGTGTGGACTTCTCCAATCCTAAAGAAACTTTTGGAGAAGGTTCCTTCCTTTCTAGAAACGAAAACCGTTCATATATCTTAGCCTTTGCCACTTCTTTCCTGGTTGCCATCCTATATTATTTCTACCTCCAAGACCCAATAAGATGGCTAAATGATGTACCTTCTACCGCCGGATTCAAAATATTCCTATTAGGAATAATATTCTTCCTAATTAATCTAGTTCTATATAGGAAAAAGATTAAATATATCTATAGCAAAGGGGAGAGTTTATGAAAAAGGCAGTTTCTATTCTAGTCAGTGCGATTGCATTACTTTCTATTGTCTTCGTTGCTATTTTTGGAACGCAGCCACAAGGTATCGTTCCTATTATCTATGTCGAAAGCATGCGTATCAAACCAATTGATGAATCTAGTTATAAAGTCAATAACGACGGGCAGCCTTACTGCACGATTAGCTATGATGAAAATAAAGAGGTCACAGATGGGGAAAATAGCTACATGCCCTACATATTTTCAACTGAAATACTTCCAAAAGAAGCTACTAACCAAAGCTTTATCTATTATCTAGATAATAACTACAAAGACTTCATGAATTTCCCAGTTGATAACCCTCTTGCTAATAAAAAAGGTGCATTCTTGATTAAAAGAAGGGAAGATGTCAAAAAGACCATTGCCATCATCAATGTAAAACCTCTAGATGGAGGCAAATGCAAAGGCGATTCACTAATGGTTATTCTTGATTATAAGTCAGTTTTTAAATCCTAAAGTCCTTATTAACCTTTAATCCAAGAGTCTTGATAAATTCATTTACGTCTTTATATGGAGTTGAAATAAAATCAGTAGGCTTATGGGCATCAACCCCTACTACGATTTCATTCCCAACTTCTTTTACTATTTCCCAAAAAGGAGGGAATGGATAGATTTGCTCATATGGGGGTCTAATAGATGGGAATCCATATGGCCTAGTTCTAGCTAGATTTATTTCTAACGGGATATTATGTTCTTTAGCAGTCAATGCAATCTTATAAGAGACGTCTTTAAAAGAAGGTAGATATCCAAAGAAATATATAAATACATCTGGGTGGCATACGTAACTAAACAAACCGCTAGAAATGCCCTTGCAAAGATCATCTACATATAATTTACATCTTTCTTCATTAGTTAAGAAAGGTATATCCCCATAGAAACGTATACGGTCGTTATTAAACCTGCAATGTTGACCTAATATTAGATAATCGAAGCCTTTTTCTTTTAATAATGATTCATAATAGGACTTGAATTTGTCCCCGTACCATTCACATTCAAAACCTAGTTTTATCTCGATTTTATCTTTGTATTTATCTCTTAAATAATTAACTGAATAAATATAATCATCTAATAAAGAAGGATCTCCTCTCATTCCAGGCTGAATAATGCCTGGCAAGATAACATGGTCAGAAAATCCAATACGTTTATATCCTTGCCTAATCGCATTTAAAACATATTCTTCATCTTTTCCAAATGCATGCCCGCATCTAGATGTATGGGTATGGTAATTATATTCAAGATTATCCATAAATTACTTCCATTAAAGTTAGGCCTTCTGCTTTTGCCTTATAGGAAAATATATTCCTTTTAGGAGAATCTAGCCTTTCTTTTATATCTATTTTGCTCATCTTTTTAAAGCCAACTTTTAGTAATGCCCCTACCATTAACCTAATTTGATAAGTCATGAATCCATTTGAATAAAACAATATTGATATAGCCTTTCTACTAGGATCATAAGTAGGCTTAATTTGATATATGTCCCTAATGAAATTGTCTTTATCTTCTTTTTTTGTCGTGAAATTTTTAAAGTCATGGACACCTAAAAATACATCATAGGCATCCATAAATGCATCTACATCAAAATCCCTATTTCCTAAATAGGCTTCATATTCAGACTTGAAAGGATCTTTCTTGCCAAAACAAAATCTATATTCATATTTTTTGCCAGAGCAAGAATGACGTGCATCAAAATTATCATCTATTTCTTTTATAGAAAGAAGGGCAATATCATCAGGAAGAAGGCTATTGAAGATATTTATATATTTATCAAAATCCTTGATTTGGTGGGCGTAGAAAGAAAAAGTCTGGCCTTTCGCATGGACTTTCGCATCAGTTCTCCCAGCCCCTTTTATTTGGCTAGGAGAATCATTTAAAGTGCTTAATGCCCTTTCTAATTCGCCTTGTATGGTCCTTAAGCTGCTTTGCCTTTGGAATCCTGAATAAGAAGTTCCCCTATAGGCAACTGTGCCTAGATAATGTTTCATAAGGCATTTACCCCGAAGAAACCAAATATATCGAACTTAGTAATGGAAATAGTCATAATTAGAGCGACTAAAGCTATAACAAATATAATGGAAAGAATATCACCGAAATAGAATTTATAAACCCTATAACGGCTTCTTTTTTCTCTTGGATCATATCCTCTACATTCCATGGCAGAAGCTAGCTCATCACTTCTAATAAAGGAAGAAACAAACAAAGGAATAATTAATGATGTAATGCCTACTATCTTTTCTTTTAATTTGCCATGTTTAAAATCAACGCCTCTACTAGACTGCGCTTTCATTATCCTATCGGCATCATCTAATAAAGTTGGAATAAATCTCAAGGCAATCGAAAGCATCATCGCAATTTCAGATACAGGGAAATGGAATACCCTTAATGGATACATATACCATTCCAAGGCAAAAGTTAAATCTAGGGGCCTAGTAGTCGCGGTTAGTATCATTGTTATCATTATCATCATGACTAAACGCATAATGATACGTGCAGCTTCTGCAAAGGAATCATAATAAACTACAAACCCATTGATAGAAAAGGCGACACCCAGTGTGTTATTTTCCTTAGGTACCAAGATATAGATAATAAGAAGGAATATAACCATGAACCACATGCTTTTTAATGAAGACAAGATAGAACTAATCTTCATCTTTGAAACATATAGAAAGATACTTAATACAATAAATAATGTTCCACCCATCAAGGCTCTCATTGACCAAGTTGGATAATCCATGAACAATGCAACCATAAGCAAAATAGTCGCAGCTATTTTTGTTCTTGCGTCTAATTTATGTAAGAATGAATTATATGGAACATATCTTCCGATAGCAAAAGAGGCCATTATTTTATCCTCCTTGCTTTGATTATTTCTTTAGATAACGACGACACGTCCTTAACGGAATTTAAATCTAACTTCATTCCGCTTTCTTTTAAATTTGAGGCAAAAGAAAGTACTTTAGGAGTTTCTAATGAATAGGCTTCGCAATCAAAATCAAATAGAGAATTTGGGGAACATTGCCTAATTATCTTCCCTTCTTCCATTACAACTACCTTATTGCAATAAGAAAGAAGAATATCCATGTCATGGGTTACTAAAATGATAGTAGTCCCTTCATCATGAATCTTTGAGAATAAATCCATCATCTCTTTCGCACCCATCGGATCCAATCCGGATGTAGGTTCATCTACGACTAGATATTTAGGTTTGATGGCTAAAATACCTGCAATAGCAACACGTCTTTTCTCTCCTCCAGATAATTCAAATGGAGAGCGTTCATAGAAAGAAGAATCTAATCCAACTAAAGAAAGTGCTTTCTTTGCATCTCCTATAGCCTCGTCTTTTTTCCTTCCAAAGTTTTTAGGCCCAAAGGCAACGTCTTTTAAGACAGTCTCTTCAAATAATTGGTATTCGCTAAACTGGAATACTAGGCCCACTCTTTTTCTTAATGGAGACATCTTCTTCGTGGATTTCTTTTTCTCGCTAGAATTAATGAATTCATCGACTTTTATAATTCCTGAAGTAGGTACTAATAAAGCATTTAGATGCTGGATAAGAGTAGATTTGCCACATCCAGTACGTCCAACAATACCAAGGAAATCCCCATCATCTATTTTTAAATCAATTCCATTTAAAGCCTTATGCTCTAATGGGGTCTTTGGATTATATATGTAATAAAGAGAAGAAATATCTATCGGCATAAATATTCCTCCAATTCGGCTTCATTTTTAATCGAAGAAGGTATTTCTAATCCATCTTTAATTAATTCGTGCTTAAGGGAATAGAAAAATGGGACATCTAGCTTAATTTCCCTTAATTCATCGACATGGGAAAAGACTTCGCTTGGCGTTCCTTGGCTAAATAACTTGCCATCGTTAATTACATAGACATAGTCTGATTGGTTAGCCTCTTCTACATCATGTGTAATAGAAATAATAGTTAGATTTGGGTTTTCTTTTCTTAAGGAAGAGATTAGTTCCCTTATTTCTTTCTTTCCTTTTGGATCAAGCATCGCGGTAGCTTCATCAAAGATAATCAAATCAACACCTAAAGAAAGAACCCCTGCGATGGCAACTCTTTGTTTTTGCCCCCCGCTTAAGGACGAAGGTTCATGGCTTCTAAAATCGCTCATTCCTACTTTATCTAGGATATAATCGACTCTTTTAACCATTTCTTCCCTAGGGATATTTCTATTTTCTAATCCAAAAGCTATATCGTCTTCAACAGTAGATCCCACAAATTGATTATCTGGGTTTTGGAAGACAATCCCCATCTTTCTTCTTAATTCTTTTAATGATTTCTTTTCTAGTTTCTTCCCAAAAAGATAAATCTCTCCTTCACTAGGAGAAAGAAGCCCTACAATAAGCTTGGCTAAAGTAGATTTACCACTTCCATTATGTCCAATGATACAACAATAAGAAGATGGGACTACATCAAAAGAGACTCCTGAAAGAGTCACTTTTTCTTCGTTATAGGAGAACGATATATTTTTAAGCGAAACTATTTCATTCATCTTTCTTTTTCTTTTTTCTTAAATAGATATAGACCTCTAATCCGACTTCGCAGATTATGAATAACCCGCAATAAATTCCAACGGCAGTATAAATAACCCAGGAAGGACTATTTTTATCCGTTGATAACGGGATTAAAAATGGAAGTCCAGCTAAAAGGAAGCAAATAATGACTAGCACCAATCTATAGAAGAAACCTCTATTGCCCCACATTGATAATTAACTTTCTCCCTTTATATGGTTTATAGCTAACTCCTGCCATATCTAGTATCTTCCTAGAGGCAGTTGTTTCAGTGCTATCATGGTATTTATCATCTAGATATATGACTTCTTTTATGCCTACTTGGACAATTGCTTTTGCACATTCATTGCAAGGGAATAAAGTGACATAAATCTTGCATCCAGAAAGTGCGCTGCCATTTCTAGTATTCAATATGGCATTAAATTCAGCATGGCAAACATAGAGATATTTTGAATCTAACCCTTCTCCATGTCCCCAAGGAATCTTATTGTCATCTACTCCACGTGGCATGCCATTATATCCAATAGAAACAACCTTGTTGTTATTATCGACAATGCAAGCGCCTACTTGGGTGGATGGGTCTTTAGAACGGAGGCTAGATAAAGATGCAATACCCATAAAATATTCATCCCAACTCAAATTCCCGCTTCTAGGTTTAATTTCATCCATGTCTAATTCCTCCTTTTAGCCCTTATATGATACTCATATAAAATATTTATTCATTAATTAAATTTTCTTTTTGAAGTAAACTCTTCCTTCATAAGGAAGCAATATACCTTCGTTTTTATTTTCTAAAGTTGCTAAAACCCTATAAAAGCCTGTTACATCCACCTTATTTTTGCGCGTCTTTTTACCTAAATTAACGATAATTAAGGCTTCGTTATCTTTATAATTCCTAGAGAAAACAAATACATCTTTATAAGAAGAAATATACTTAAAATCACCTTCTTGAAGAACTGCATTTTCTTTCCTTAGTTTTAATAATTCCTTATAGAAAGAGAATATCGAATTCGGATCTTTGACGTTATTTTTCGCGTTTATTTCCTTATAGTTAGGATTGACTCTAATCCAAGGGTTATTTGAAGTAGTAAACCCTGCATTAAACGAATCATCCCACTGCATTGGGGAACGGCAATTATCCCTATCGATATTGAATATCAACTTGTTTCTTAGGCAAGATGGGAAAAGAAGTTTCTTCATGATGTCATTGACTTGAATGGAAACAACATCTTTTGAAGTAGATATATCCTTAGAAACAGGAAGGTTAGTCATACCAATTTCTTCTCCTTGATAGATAA
>JALEUF010000109.1 GCA_022781015.1 Caryophanales bacterium | reverse complement strand
TACACGTTGTGCAAAATGTTTTGACTATAGTCAAATACATCTAGACAACAAAAAGAGAGGAAATAATTAATGAAAGACTCTGTAAAATACGTAATAGAGAGAATACTGTTTATTTTCCTAACAGCCTTCATTATTCTTTCGATTACCTACATTTTGCTTCAGTGTTTGCCAATCGAGCCACTTTCAAGCCAAAATCTAGAGGTATATCGTTTCTGGGAAGATCAAGTTAGGAAAGGATTCTTCTTTGAAGTCAATCCTGTCGAACAGGCATATTTACTGACTGACCCAGGAATCAAGCAAGTTGATGTTAATGGAGTTACCCATTATTACCTTGCTTATCCAATCATAACTAGGTATTTCAACTGGATTAAAAATATATTCACTGCCTGGGATTGGGGGACTTCGACAACCTTATCCTTAGGACAACCAGCTATTGCCATATTGATGGAAGGCTTACCGTATTCGATGAGACTAAATATCGTTTCTATCGTCATCTCTGTTCCATTGGGAATTGGGTTAGGCATTATTGCCGCTTTAAAGAAAAATACATGGGTAGATTCTCTTATTTCTACCATTGTCATGATTTTCATCTCCGTTCCTTCATTTGTCCTTATTTCCTTCTTGCTTATTTGGTTTGGCTCAATTTCAGGCTTCCCAACAAGGTGGCCAAGTGATGCTAATGCAGCAGCAGATCCAGCCTTAGCCATCAAGGCATATATAATCCCAGTCATGGCTTTATCATTTGGTTCTATTTGTTCCTTTGCTAGATATACCAGGGCTGAATTATGCGAAGTCATGTCTAGCGAATTCCTCCTTCTAGCAAGGACTAAAGGTTTGACAAAAGGCCAATCAGTTGTCCGTCATGCCTTAAGGAATTCCATGGTTCCAATTGTTCCGATGATTATCTCTCAATTCATTGGTATCTTATCTGGCTCGATGGTTCTAGAACAAATATATGGTATCCCTGGAATTGGCTCGATATTTGTCAGGGCATTAAATTCCAAAGACTATGCAGTAATCATGGTTGATATGGCTATTTATACAGTCATTGGATTATTTGCAACCTTGATAATCGACTTAAGTTATGGAATTGTCGATCCACGTATCAGAATGGGGGCGAAGAAATAATTATGAAAAACATTGATAACAATCAAAAGGATATAAAACCTACCCCAGGTGATTTTGAATTCGTCCAGATGGATGAATCTATCCATGACAAAAAATTCGATACAAAGCCAACGACTTATCTTAAAGACGCGTTAAAGAGATTCTTAAAGAATAGGTCTTCAGTTGTCGCTAGCGTGATTTTATTTACCCTTATTGCCATGGCTATTATTGTTCCTGTAGCCAACAAATCAAATATAGATTCCCCAAATAATACGATTAAGTATTTGCCACCTAAGTGGTTCTCTAGTGATATGGGTGGATTTATGGATGGCACCAAGGTGGTTGAAAATGCAATCCTTGATCCAAACACAAATGAGCTTCCTTCAGATTCTACTTATAAACCATATGCGGTTATAGGAGAAATTAAGACTAGAGTTAGCTATGCTGACCAAGTCGATAATGCCGTTTTGACTTATGGTAAGGGTGGTGCCTTATCACTTAATAATGTCAGCGGACATGTCGATAGCGAGACTAACCATTATAAATTCGATGATGTTGGCATTGTTACTAAAGAAATAGAATTCGACTTGAATTCAACTTATTCCTATACAGTCAATATCGATTATGACTATACAGTTGAGAATTTATTCGAGAATTCTAAATTAAGTGCGAATCTTTCCTTTGTTACTACCATTAATAATGGGACCGGCGAAGAAGAATTATATATCCCACTTGCTAATGTTACTGATTTTGATGCTTCTAGTGTCTATATTGAAAAATCTATTGGAGATGTTAGCTTTAAGGCAACTGAACTCAAGTGTGAAGACATCTCTTCCAAGATTAAAGAAAATAGCAATTTTGCTACTGCAAGCACTGCTAAAGGAAAATTAGCCATTATCCTAGAAGGACAAAAAGGCGAAGTAGCTGCTAGTTATAAATATGCCAACATGCTTTATATTAGAAGCGTTGAGGCTAGTTCGAATATCCCCGCTAGCTTTACTTGGGATGATTCAACTAAAGTAGTTGCTACCTATGGCAAATCCGATAGTGCTTTCTCTACTTTAAAGCAAGATTCCTTAAAAGTATCTATCTATCATAGCGTCGTTACCTATGGTAGTTTCCGTTATGATTGCTATGGAGCGGTATTTGGAGATGTTTCCGATAAGGAATTTACCGAAGCCGAAATTGAAGAATTCGTTTCTAGGGGATGGATGACCTACGATTGGAATCCTGAACAAGGTGCGAATAAGGCTCCTGGAGAATTCAAATTGACTCCAGAAGGAGAAAAATATTGCCCATTAAGAGAAATAACTAGCCAGACCGTCACAGTTATTCCTGGCGTTGCTTCTGTTAGAAGAGTCAAAGGTGTCTTCTCCATATATAGAGATATGTATATGAAGGGTGAGCTTTCTAGCTGCGAACCTCCAAAGTATTTCTTTGGTACTGAATCACATGGATATGATTTCTTCAAATTGGTATTCTCTGGTTTATTAACTTCCTTAGGATTAGGTTTATTATCTACCGTCATCAATATATTTGTTGGACTTATTTGGGGTGCAATCTCAGGTTATTTTGGTGGATGGGTCGACCTTATCATGGAAAGGTTCTGCGAAATCCTTGGCGGCATGCCTTGGATTGTCATGATGACTCTTATTGTCTTACTATTAGGATCTAATTTCTGGACTTTCTTATTGGCTTTGTGCCTAACTGGATGGATGGGGGTAGCTAGCGAGACTAGAAGCCAGTTCTATAGATTTAAGCGAAGGGAATATGTTTTGGCATCCAGGACTCTTGGTGCTAGCGATACTAGACTTATCTTTAAGCACATCCTTCCAAATGGCATCGGAACAATCATCACTAGCTGTGTCTTGATGATTCCTTCCGTTATCTTTACCGAGGCTAATATCGCTTATTTATTGCCAAGTGCATTAGCTTTCTCTGGAGGACAAAGCTTCGGCGTTACTTTAACTAACGTCCAAGCTGACTTGACTCTATATCCATATTTAATTGTTTCTGGATCTATTGTCATGGCTCTTATCATGATTTGCTTCAATTTATTTGGCAATGGACTTAGAGATGCCTTTAACCCAAGCTTGAAAGGAGCAGATGAATAATATGAAATACCAATCTATTAATTATCCTTTTGAAACTGGTGACAAGCCAATTGATAAAGAAGCTGTTCTTTCAGTACGTAACCTTGCGATTTCCTTTAAGACCGATGCAGGATATGTAAGGGCTGTAAGAGGAGTATCATTTGATCTATATAAAGGTGAGACTCTTTGCATTGTAGGGGAATCTGGCTCAGGTAAATCAGTTACCAATAAAACCATCATGGGTATCCTTCCAAAGACCGCCCATATCGATTCGGGTTCAGTTATTTATGAAGGCGAAGATTTAACAAAAGTTTCTGAAGAAGAATTCCATAAGATAAGGGGAACTAAGATTGGGATGATTTTCCAAGACCCATTATCTTCTTTAAACCCAATTATGAAAATTGGTAAGCAAATTACCGAAGTAATGATTACAAATGGCAACCATTTGAAAAATTACTACAATGATTTGATTAACGAAGAATTCATCGCCTATAAAAATGACCAACGTATCCTTCAATTAGAGAAGGAAACTTGTCATAGGAAAGTAGCAGACTTAAAGAAGCAAATCACAGCTGCCAAAAAGGAAAAAGATGCTTCCAAGATTGAAGAATTCAATGCTTCTATTTTATCTATTAAAAATGAAAGCAAAGAAAAAAGAGCTCAGATAATTTCCAAGATTAAAGAAGACAAGACTGCCCTTAATGTTGCTTCTAAAGAGGCCAAAAAGAAGGTAGCGGAGAAAAGAAAAGGTATCTATGATGCCCATTTTGCTAATCTAAAGAGCTTATTTAATGAGCATAAATCCAATCTAAAGAAATTCTATGATTTGTTCTTAATCGAACATAGACGCTTTCTTTCTGAAATTAGAGTTACCCATAAAGAAGCCAAAGACAAAGCACTTAAGATTATGGCGGAAGTTGGCATTCCTGAACCTGAAAGAAGATTCAAGCAATATCCATTTGAATTCTCTGGCGGGATGAGGCAAAGAATAGTCATTGCCATTGCACTTACTGCTTCTCCAGATGTCTTAATTTGCGATGAACCTACAACTGCACTTGACGTTACTATCCAAGCCCAAATACTTGAATTGATTAATGATTTGAAGGCTAAGCGTAATATGTCTGTCATCTTTATTACCCATGACTTAGGCGTAGTTGCCAATATGGCTGATAGAGTTGCCGTTATGTATGCTGGTAAGATTGTTGAATACGGGACTTCCAATGATGTCTTCTATGATCCTCGTCATCCATATACCTGGGCCTTGTTATCTTCAATCCCAGATATCGATTCAAAAGAAAAGCTAGAAGCCATCCCAGGTACTCCACCTAATATGCTTTTCCCTCCAGTTGGGGATGCATTTGCTAGTAGAAGCAAATATGCATTAGGTATCGATTTTAAGGAAGAACCTCCAATGTTTAAGGTTTCTTCTACCCATTATTGCGCTTCTTGGTTGCTGGATGAGAGATCGCCTAAGGCTACTATGCCTAAGATTGTCTCTACCCGTATTGCAAATAACTTAGCCCATGCAAAGGAGGGGAAATAAATGGAAAAGATAGAACTTATAAAAGAAAATCTAGATAAAGCCTCTTCTATAAAGGATATTATTAATTCCTCTACTTTGGATGCTGCTAGTCTATTTGATAAGGTCAATGAATATAAAGATATTGCCTTATCTGCTTTCCCTCTTCCTATAAATGATTCTAAAGAAGGAAGGAAATATAGGGTTAAAATTGAAAAGGAAGCCTATAACTTATTTAAGAATAATGTTAATAAGCCTTTAGATGAAACTTCTTCATCTTATCTAGATAAATTAGCATCTACCTTAAGGTTTGCTAAGCAATCATTAAGCCTATATGGCGTTACTTATGACCAATCTCTAGTTGATAACCATATTATCCTAGATGTAAGGCATCTAAAGGAATTCTTTAGGGCTGGCGATTATAAGACTAAAGCTGTCCATGATGTTTCGTTTTCCATTAAGGAAGGCGAATGCTTTGGATTAGTTGGTGAATCTGGATGTGGCAAGACTACAACCGGAAGATGTGTCATCGGACTTTATCCTCCTACTAGCGGGGCTATCTATTATAGAGGGTTCCGCCTTGCTGCCGGATCTAGATGGAATGAAAAGGAAATCAAATGGAGCAAGATTCATGTCAAAGAGGAAATAAAGAACATTACCCAAGAAATGAATAATGCCCTTTCTGATGCGAATGAAAGCGAATATCCTGCCATCAAGGAACATTACCAGAAGCTAATTGATGAAAGAAAAGCCTATATAAAGGAACATGTTGCCGAACAAAAAGCCCTTATAAAGCAAATCAAGTTCGATAATCGTCATTCTAATCCAAGGTTACGTAATGAAATACAGATGATCTTCCAAGATCCTATTGATTCACTTGACCCAAGAATGACTGTTGAAGATATCATTACCGAAGGCCTTCATATCCAGGGTTCCTATAATAAGGAAAAGAATAGGAAGGCTGTCGAAGACGCTTTAAAGAAGGTTGGGTTAATCCCTGAATATGCATCTAGATATCCACATGAATTCTCTGGTGGACAAAGGCAAAGAATTGGCATTGCTAGGGCTTTGGTAATGAACCCAAAGTTGTTAATTTGTGATGAACCTATTTCCGCTCTTGACGTCTCTATTAGGGCACAGGTACTTAATTTACTTAACCAAGTAAAGGAAGAAATGGGATTAACGATGTTATTTATCGCCCACGACTTATCGGTAGTTAAGTATTTCTGCAATAGGATTGCCGTTATGTATTTTGGCAATATGGTAGAACTTGCAAGTAGCGATGAATTATTCAAGCATCCACTTCACCCATATACAAAAGCTTTGCTATCCGCTATCCCTAAGCCAGACCCATTATCTGAAAAAAGTAGGGTAAGGCAAGTATATAATCCTGCCTCTAGCCACGATTATTTCACCCAGAAACCTACATTTAGGGAAATACTTCCAGGACACTTTGTATTATGTAATGATGCAGAGGAAGCTAAATATAAAGAAGAAATCGCTAAATTAGATAAGGAGGCCAAGTAAAATGGAAAAGAAAAAGAAAATCGATTTGAAAGTCATCCTTGTTTCTATCTTGTTGGTCTTGACTTTAATCCCCTTGATCAATGAATTCCTAGCATTTGGTAACCCTGCTAAATATAATCCTAGGATTGATTATCTTGAACCTGGCGATGCAGTTGATGCTTATTTACATACTGGGGAGAATATAATTACCATTACTTTCCTAGGTATTGTAATTGCCTTCTTTGTAGTAATCTTGCTTGATTTATTATTAAGAAAGAAATCATCCCATGTATTGATTTGCTTCCTTGGTGGCTTATTAGCCTCGTCTTATGCATTAGCTAGAGCAATTTATTGCTTGAATGTTGGTTCTATTTCTACCGTTGTTGGAATTGTCTATCTAATCTCATTCTTGATGTTACTAGTGACCTCAGTTCTATTTGTTAAGAAGAGCTTTGATGGGGACTGTGGGACTGCTTATTATGTCTTATTGATAATTGGTGGGATTTTGTTCTATTTTGCATCGGCGACTAGCTCATCTTATTCCGTCTTGAATGCCTACTCTAGACAAGGAGATGTCATCTATTGGTGTGGCTATGCCGTATCTAGGTTCTATTTGCTTCTATTAGCCCTTATGGCGTATACAAACCTAAGTTCTGACTATTTCCCAGTAGTTGAAACTAAGCAAGCCTAGAAAGCCTAAAAACGGATTTAGACCTATTGGAAGAGATTCTAGTAGGTCTTTTTTATTATCTATAGGAATTAGAAAAGGATTAAAGAAGATAATGCTAAATGATAAGTCAAGGATGATTTGTCTATGTTGTTTATGAATTGATTTTAGGGCGTTCCTGACCTTCTAGATTAATAGGCTTGGAATTATGTAACTAGAATAGTGAATGCTTTAGAAAGATGGTATAGAGAGTTTAGAAGTATTGATGCAACAATGGCAAATTCGATTATCTTATTTATATAAATGGATCAAAACTCTGGTTTATCTTTAGAACAGAAAATGATTAATACATGATTTCTTGAAATGTTGTTTATAGATTCGATATGGCTTTAAAACCCTTATTTAAATCGATTGAGATTAATTTGGACGTATATTTGTTCATTTCGGGCGAAAATTTATAAAATCACGAATTGTTTCGATAAATAGGGGTTTTTACTTGAATCGGTTGAAACTTACAAAAATTCGCTAAAAAATCATGAAGTAGAAATGAAATCATCATAAAATTTGTCAATGAAAAAGCAGGTTCATCGAATGTGATGAAAGTTAGACTATAAACATTTCTAACAAGCGGGAGAAAAAGTTTCTACATAGATCCAAATGAAAGAGAACCCGTATTAGGCAAAATAGATGGCTCAAGACTTAAACCAGTTTTATACATCTCAGATTGCTTGAATTCACGGTTATGAATATTTGGCAAAACGCTGGCTTTTTATATTGAAATTGTTCCGTTAGGTCCGTATTTATAATTGACTAAAAAACAAAGAGAAAATCTAAACGTATTTTTATAAGATCAGCCTAGCTTTTAAGCCTTGCTAAAACAATGGATAAATCATATCTTTAGGGATTAAGGCTAGCAAGGAACGGCTCGTTATTTGCTATGAGAGTAGGTTTAAAGCAAGGGCTCATTTTCTTTATTAAAAATAGGTTTCTAATTAAATGAAGCGTTCCTTAATTTTTCGTTCCTTATTTTAAAATCGTTCCTTATTTAATAAAGAACAATTAAAAAATCAAAATGCCGAATTTATCGAAACTAATTATATATTAATTACCTTATTTGTTCTCTAAAAATTCTTTATTTTCACCATTTAAAGAACGGGTAAAAAACCAAATAAGGAACATTATTTCGTGCATTTTATTCCTTGTTTATTTATAATTTGATTAGGGATAAATAATATGAAAATCAGCTTTGCTTATAATGAAGATTTGGTTAAAGAACTTCTATCGATTCAGACTAATTTGGCTAACCAAGATCTAGTTTCTATCAATGCAAAAACTAGGGTAAAAATACTAGAAGAAGGAAAGATTAATAGAATTAAGAATCTTCTTTTAATTGACGATATAAAAGTCAGTTCAGAAGATATAGAAAATGCCTTAAATCCTATTGATTCAGCTACGCTAAACGAAGAACAAACTCTTATTAGAAATCTATCTTACTGCATTGATCTTTTAGAGATAGAAAAGAAGAAAGAAACCCCATTTGGATTGGATCTAATTTATATGCTCAATGATTCTTTAAATGGACTTAGCAATACAACTAGACATCTACCATTCAGACAATCTAACTCAGATAACATATTTTACTTAAAGGAAATTATTGATGGAGAAATTGTCAATTATCTTCCTTCTGAAGCTTCTAATATTAGGGGTCTATTAAATACCCTTTTGGGGTGGCTTGATTTTAATAAGGATGTTTCTCCTTTTATTAAAGCTAGCGTCTCTCTTTTCACTTTGCTATCAATCGCTCCGTTTGCAAAATATAATTATTCTTTATCTTTCTTATTATCTTCCTATTTCCTTTTGGATTATGAATTCCTAGATATATGTCCTTTAGAAGTAATAATAAATAAGGAGAAGGAATTATTCTTCTCATCAATATCAATGGGACTTCCTCCTTATTTTGATTTTGGAAGAGAATATATTCCTCACCTAGAGATATTTATTTCTTATTACTGCAAGGCTATTAACAAGGCTCTAATTGAATCTAATAACATCATTAAGGAATCTAGCGTTAAAGGTGATAAGGATGTCTTATTAGGCTTAAATAAGAAAGATATAGGATTAATAACTTATTGTATTACCCATAAGAAATTTATTATCCGTAATAGCGAGCTTGCTACCGAATTTGATGTTACTCCAAGGGCTATATCTAAATGGGCTAAGGAGTGGGTTGAAAAAGGAATACTCATTCCTGAGTCAGGAAAACAAAGGACAACCTCTTATAGATTGTCCCCGTTATATGCATCGTTAAAATTAAGTGATCTAAAATCTATTAATTAAGTGGTGGGAAAATTAATCTTGCTTATTAATACCTAAATCGGATTTCTCTTCTTCAATCGCAGCTTTAGTCTTCTCTATGAAAGTCTTCTTTCTTGGAGCAGGGGCTGCTTTCTTTCTATTCATTGAATTAATCTTCTTGCTGGCCAATTTATCTTCTTCGCTAGCTTTATGGATATTCATTTCCTTTGGAGAATTGACAACTATTTCATTATAGGTAATATTGACCCCGTTTTTCTTTAACATCAAATAGATATCCCTAGTCATGTCTCTTCCTATTTGATATCTATCATCTTCAAGGCAATATGCTGTAAAAAGAAGCACAATACCTGAACTAGATAAATTGGATACTCCTTTATATTCGATTGGAGAAGTTAGTTTTGGTAATGAATCGGATATAGAAGAAAGGTTTTTTGCGATTATAGCCTCGACGTGTTCTAAATCTTCTTCATAATTAATCGTAATGCTGCAGCTAGCAAAAGAAGGTTTATAGGAAAGATTGACGCAGGAATATATCTGCGAATTTGTAATGGATTTTAGATTTCCTGCATAATCACATATCTGGGTGGACTTTAATCCAATAGATACAATTTGACCCCTGAATCCATCGATGATTACATAATCACCGACTGAATAATAGTCATCAAATACGATGAATATCCCAGATACAATGTCGCTTATTAAACTTTGGCATCCTAAACCAATGATAAGAGTCAATATCCCTAATCCTGCAACAATTGAGCTAACATCAACTCCCCAGATAGAAAGAATAAATCCAATGGCTATCAATATAGTTAGGTATTTGATGCAGCTAGAAATTAGAGAACCAATAGTCTGTGCTTTCTTTCCTCTTAAAGTAGTGGCTTTTATTAATACATTTAATAGGAAATATATTAAGAAAGAAATACTTACGGTCAATAAAGTCTCTAGCCATCTAGCAGAAGAATCCACCATGGCTTTATAAATAGATATAAACCCATTTCTATTTCCTTCTCCTAATATCTTGTCACCAATTTTGTCTCCAAATATATCCCTAGCGAATATCAATAAAGACAAGATTACTATAAAGAAAACTGCGATTAGGATTGAGAGGATGAATTGTTTCTTTTCTTTCTTATTTTTCCTTAGCCAAAAATTAGAATTCATAAATCGATGCTCCTTTTATATATTTCCTTATTACCAAATATTGAATTAGAAGAAATTGTAATTTCATAATTCGAAGGTTCTAAAGAGATGCTTCCCTTATATTCTTTTATTTCTTTTAGATCCAATTTATAAATCTCTATATATCCATTAGATATAGTAAACCGAATATCCTCAATTCCTTTTCGTTCTAACTTGAAGCTATAAGAAAGTGAATTGGATACTACATTTAATTCAGGAGGAGTAATGCTAGCTTTTGGACTGATTAGTTCAAAAACAGATAATCCTCCAAATATAGTTGTTAACGATATCGCGGCAACCTTAATGATATTGTCCTTATCCCTTTTAAAGACGGCATAGTTAGTCTCGCCATCTGCATAATTTAGTTTCGCCTCTAATTCATCGCTAGTAAGGGTATTGTCTACCTCTAGTGAATTCTCTTCCAAATTATTAACTTCTAATGAAGAAGTAGATAGATTATCAAACATAGCCTAATTTAAGCACATAAAGACCTTTTTAACTAGGGAATGTCGATTAATAATTACTTTTTGTAATCAAATGTTAGATAGTTTCTAAATTAGAATTAGGAACATGGTAGTTTTTTGGATCATCTTAAGTAATAGAAAAACTGTTTAGAAAAAGAAAACAAAAGTCTTGTGAAAGCCTGATTTGTTGTTTGGCAATAAAACTTTATTTTTTCGTCTCTAGAGGTGTATTGTATTTTTCAATTAAATCTTTTACCGCTTGTTCATATAAATCTTTTTTCATTGAGTTTTTCGCTATTAATAAACGATTATATTCATCGCTGAATTCGTCAATTTTGCTATCAATTGAAACAATTGATATTTTAGACATGCCATTGCTAAGGCGTGTTCTGTTGATTTCAAATACATCGCTTTCTACTAGGGCTACTATATGTTCTGTCGCATCTTTATAGGTTGTAATGCTAGATTCTTTTTTACCGCTTATTTTTCCTAAAACTATGTAGTCTAATGAAACTTTATAAAAATTTGCAATATTTCTAAGATAAGTTAATGTTGGGCAAACATAACCATTCTCCCAATCGCTAAGCATTTGTGCGGTTATATCTCCTAGAGGTTCTAGACAATCTTTTTGTTTTAAACCTGCTTCAATTCTTGCTTGACGTATTCTTTTTCCCATTTCAGGATACTTAACTTTTCTCATAAAATGAATATTCTTTCGTTGCTAGATAAATTATATTACAAAAATTCTTTCAAACAATGTTTTTTATCTTTTGCAATAAATATGGCAGTTAAAAATTTTATTTCAACATGATTTTTTATGCATTTTTAAAAAGTTGAATTGCTTAAATTTTAATGTCATATTGAGAATATAAAGTTCAGAAAGGAGCAATAAAAATGGAAAGAACAATTACTAAAAAAAGCGTGCCAGTAAAAGGC
>JALEUF010000073.1 GCA_022781015.1 Caryophanales bacterium | reverse complement strand
ATGACATCTTCTTTGGTTATTGGGGCTGGGTTGCCTGGCATACAGGCATCAGCCATAGCAGAATCGGCAAGGAAGGATAGATCTTCTTCTTTGACAATTCCTTTTAAGTTGGCTGGAATTCCAACGGCGATAGAAAGATTTTGGACAGCGTCGATAGCGGCTTTCCTATATTCTTCTTGGGTCATGGAATCAACACCTTTAACGCCCATTGCTCTAGCGATTTCACGATACTTTTCGCCAGAATATGGGGCATTATATTTCATACCAGTAGGAAGAAGGATAGAGCAAGCAACACCGTGTGGGGTATCATAGAAAGCAGATAATGGGTGAGCCATGGAGTGAACCATACCTAATCCAACATTAGAGAATCCCATGCCAGCGACATATTGTCCAAGGGCCATTTCTTCTCTGCCTTTCTTTTCATTTCTGCAGGCAGCTTCGATATTATGGGAAATGATGCGGATAGCTTCAATATGGAACATATCAGATAATTCCCAAGCACCTTTGGTAATATAACCTTCAATAGCGTGGGTTAAGGCATCCATGCCAGTTGCGGCTGTTAATTTAGTTGGCATAGTTTCCATCATAAGTGGATCGACAACAGCGATGATTGGAAGATCATGAGGATCGACACAGACGAATTTACGATGCTTTTCTTCATCTGTTATAACATAGTTGATGGTAACTTCGGCAGCGGTTCCGGCAGTTGTTGGAACAGCAATTATAGGCATAGATGGGTTTTGGGTTTCAATAGCACCTTCAAGAGATCTAACATCAGCATGTTCTGGGTTAGCAATGATGATGCCAATGGCTTTAGCAGTATCCATAGAGGATCCACCACCAACAGCAACAATATAATCGGCTTCGGCTTTTTTAAAAGCAGCGACACCATCTTGAACGTTTTTGATGGTTGGATTTGGCTTTACTTGATCAAATACTTCATAAGCAAGATTTGCATTATCAAGTACTTTTAGGACATGGTCGACAACGTGGAACTTGACTAGGGATTCATCGGTGACAACTAAGGCCTTTTTGAAATGATGGGTTTTAGCTTCGACGGCAATATTTTCAATAGCATTGAATCCGTGATAGCTAACAGGGTTTAAACAGAAGCGATAAGACATAATAACAATTCCTCCAATGCTTCAAATCTATTATAGAACGAAATGAAAACCAAGTTAGGTTTTTTGACAAATTTAAAACGATTTAGATAAATGAACAAAACATCGTTCAATCGGTAAAAAAGTATGTTGGTTAATCGACGGATTTCAAAGACCCATTCATGTCTATGTTTTTAATGTGACGATACAAAAGGGAATTAACAATGAAAACAGATACAAATACCATAAGGATGGAAGCTAGGTATGAATACCATCGCACATCTCCAATTGTCCCAAATCCTAGGAAAGTAAATAGCCAAGCAAGGAAGCCTGCTGCGAAAGGAAGAGATAAAACTGCACCAGTCATACAAATAAATACAAGTTCCCTAAAGCAATACATGGAACATTCAAAGTCCCTGTAACCTAGAACTTTTAAAGTTGCGATTTCTCTTTTTCTATCCTCAATATTCATGTTGGCCAAAGAATAAATAACAGTTATCGAAATAGCTATGGCGAATAGAATAATTACTGCAGAAATCGAGCCCATAGAAGAAGCGACATTTGCAAAAAGTTCATCGTTTTTTAACGCAATACTCGCATCGTTTAATCCAAATCCAAGTAATAATAAGCCAGTTGAAAGGCAAGTTGAGAATAAAGTTAGGATAAGATTTTTCTTTTGCCTAAATATATTCCTGAAACTAGATTTCCAAGAAAATGAAATCTTATTCCAAAGCCAAGTAATCCTTTCTAATAGGATCTTCTTGCCAGGTTTAGGAGAAACATCTTTTAATAAATCGGCAGGTTCTTCTTTTAAATATAAATAAGATATATAAAGGGTAATTAGTAATGAGGCAAAAGTAATACCAACGGCAATCAAAACGCCAGCTAGGCTAAATATTGTCAAATGAAGAGGTCCTAGTTTAAATACGTCTTCATAAGCCTTTCTTACTACATAAGGAAGGAAAGGGGCTCCTAATAAATAACCTACCAAGCAACCTAATCCAGAAGACAAGACCGAGAAAAGGCAGAACTTAAATATAATCTTCTTCCTGCTAACCCCTAAAGAGAAATAACATCCTATCTCTTTTCTTTCATCTTTCATTAACCTAGAGATGGTAATCAAATTAATTAAACCACATACCCCGACAAAGAAGATAGGAAATATATATGATAATTTGCTTACCTTTTGGCTATATTCGCTAAAGAGTTTGAAGCCAGTATTTTCTTCCATAGTCAAAATAGAGATGTTATCTTCACCAAAGTCTGAAAGTATCTTCTTTTTTATCTTGGCGACTTCGTTTTCATAACTAGAAGAAAAATAATCGTGATTGATATTTAGCCTTACATAGACATCAGAAGTAATTAAAGATATAGGGAATTTAGCTAAATCAAAATACAAAATAGCAGATACATATTCCTCTTCGCTTTCATCTTCTAGCCACGCTCTTTCTTTAGCAACGCTAGTATAAAGGTCACTTTCGACAATCCCGACAACTTCAACATCCCCAAAAGAAGAAAGTTCATTAATAGATATCTTATCCCCTATTTTTAAATTTTTTCTATTTAAGGAAGATTCAATCGAATAACATTCGGCAAGGTTAAAAAGTTCCTCTTCTCCTTCTTTTAATTTAGGAAGCCCTAATTTAGAGGAGCCTTTGCTAAATGGAAGAAAATAACATCTATAATATTCATCGCCATTTTTTGAATCATATGACATGAATGCATTTATTTCTTTAACTTCTGAATATGATTTGATTTTGTCTATATCTTCGTTAGAAAATCCTGACTCCGATTTGCATTTGATAGTTAAATCAGGAGTAGTCTCGCTATAGTTTTTAGCAAAAGCATCGGTAAAAAATGGAGTCAACATGCCTAACCCGCTAGAAATAGCAACAGAAAGAAGACAAATAATGAAATTTGCCAAGAATCTTCCTTTATTAGAAAGCAAAGTTCTCCCTATTGTTTTGCCAAAACTAGACATATCACCACTCTATACTTTCTATATCCACCGGATTTGGGTTATGTTCATCTAAGACAATCTCTCCATTTTTAATCCTAAGAAGATGATCGGCCATGTCTTTTAAAGCACTATTATGGGTAACAATAATTACGGTTTTCTTTTGGGTTTTCGCACATGAACTTAGCAATTTTAAAATCTCTTTGCCTGTTTCATAATCAAGCGCACCCGTAGGTTCGTCACAAAGAATAATATCTGGATTTTTAGCAATAGCCCTAGCTACAGATACTCTTTGCTGTTCACCTCCGGATAATTGGGATGGAAAATTGTTAAATCTTTTACCTAACCCAACAGCTTCCAAAGTCTTATCTACAGAGAGGGCATCTTTTTTAAGTTCGGTTGCTAGTTCAACGTTTTCTTTAGCAGTCAAATTAGGCATCAAGTTATAGAACTGGAAAACAAATCCAATGTAATTACGTCTATAATCACCTAGTTGTTTTTGATTAAATTTAGATAAATCCTCACCTTTGACAATTAAAGATCCAGAAGTAGCGGAATCCATCCCACCGATAAGATTCAATAAAGTTGATTTACCTGCTCCAGAAGGTCCAAGAATAATAGTAAGTTCGCCTTGCTCTATCTTGAAATTAACATTTCTAATCGCGTCGACTTTACCTTCCCCTTGACCAAAGGATTTACACAAGTTTTTCGCTTCCATTACAGTTCCCATAGCTCGCTCCTTTGTCAAAATAAATATAGCATTTCTACAAGAAAGAAATACTATAAATTTTTCAAAAGTTAAAATATATTATTTTAATCAATTAAGGAAGAGGCAATTTTGGCATCTTTGATGGCCTCGCCAATGGTTTTTGAACCATGAAAATAATCGCCACAAAGGAAGACATTCTCTTCTATTTGCCTACATGGGTTGGCTATTTTATATAAATCGTAGTCACTTTTTTGGCCAATACATGTAATTAGGTATGAGCCAATTAATGTTTCACCTTTTGTAGTCGTATTCTCAAAACTAGCGCGGCCATTTTTAACTTCTCCTAGTTTCGTCTTAATAGTTTTAATTATTAAGTTGTTCTTATCTTCTTCCATATCATCTATAACTGAAGTAAAAACAAAAGAGATTCCCTTTGAAATGGCTAAATCAATTTCTTCTTTATTAGCAGGCATGGAAGCAAAATCCCTTCTATACAAAAGAGTTACTTTATGACCTTGTTTTAATAAGAGGTTCGCGCAATCAAAAGCCACATTGCCCCCACCATAAATAACAAAGAAATCTTCTTTATCAAACTTAATTGAATTATTTATCGTCTTGTTAAGTAAATCCAAGCCATAGATTATCCTAGAAGAAGAGTAAGGTATTTGACGTGATAAGTTATTGCCAATGCAAAGATAGACATAATCATATTCTTTCTTTAATTGGTCTAGTTTGTCTTTATCGCAATAATAAGAAAAGACGAATTTAACACCCAATTTATCTAATTTAGATTTAACTAAATCTAATATAGACATATCAAATCTAAATCTAGGGATGTAATTAAAAATCGCACCACCTATTTGTTTATTCTTTTCGAATATAGTAACTTCATATCCCTTTTTAATTAATTGATAAGCCAAACTACATCCGGCAGGCCCACTACCAATAATAGCTACTTTCTTGTTGTTTTTTATAGGATTTATGTAAGGGAATGGGCAAGAAGAAAGAAGCCTTTCTATTTCTTTTGTATCAATGGGTTCATTTATTTTTCCTTTGATGCAATTCCCTTTAGCCCCGCTAGAACAATCACATAAAGCTAAAGTGAGTTCAGGGAATGGATTAAAATCATATAGGAGTTCGCTAGCCTCTTTTATTTTTCCTTCCTTAATTAACATGTTAATCGTCTTATAAGGAATGCCTGAACGACAAAAAGATTCGCATTTAGGAGAAATACATCCTAAGCAGGGAGAAGACAAATTTAAAAGAGATTTCGTTAAATCTAGTTGATCCATGTAGTTATTTTATAATTCTTAAGTAAGGAGAAATCTTAAGTTCAACCTTATTGTATTCAAGTTTTAGATTCTTCTTTTTGTCTTTAATATCCACTATATGCGTCTTGGTTTCACATAATAATCCAAGTCTAGCCAAGCCATTAGGAAGCAAGGAAGGATAAGGAATATCAACTGAAAGGGATTTAATAACCTTATCCCCTTTTGGATTAACAATTATCGGGGATGATTTTGCATTATTTACATAATCAAACAAAGTCAAAGAGAAGACAGATTTCTTATCACTTATGTTCTTTATATAGATATTGACCTTGCTAGATACGGTATCTTCATTAATCAGCTTACCAATTGAAGGAGAAGAAAAGAATACTTCCATATCAAAAAGGTATTTCTTATCAACAACTGGTTTAATATCGTCATTAACATTTAAGCGAAGATAGAGCTTAGAAAGCCTAGGCTCATCCAAGGCCTTGCACATTCTTTCAATAAAATCATTAAATAGCTTAATGCCTACATTAAATGAATAATATTCTTCATCATCAAAATATGCTTTCATCCTGCCAAATAATTCAGGATATTGACCAATATAAAAGCAAAGATAAGAAACAATATCTATAAATTCAACCGAACTTAATTTAGGTGCGATAACTGAGGAAGATATCGATTCAGCAAAATAGATGAAATATCTTCTAAGGCTATCCTTAAATAATTCTCCACTGCCTTTTTTTACATTATCTGAAATTTCATCATAAAAACCTTGCCCAATCTTTCCATCAAGCAAATACATAAGGGTGGATGAAGAATTCTTTGATTTTGTTACCATTACGAATTAAAGCCTTTCAAGACATTAGAAGCATCATCATAGATAGGAGCCATATCAAATTCATCATCACCTCTTTTGAAAATGGATTCGCATAGGCCCATACGTGCTTCATCTCTTTCTTCATAACCTTTCTTAGTGGCAGAAGAAACTAATTTCATTAATTCTTTATCAACTGTAGTAGCAAATGATTCAGCATTTATAGTAGAAAGAAGATAAGAAACGAAATCGACAAAGTATATATCTTCATCTTTCTTGATGATTGTTTCGTTATCTAAATAGAACTCTCCTTTAACAATAGCCCTAGCAATTTCATTACTTATAGCAAGGAAAGCCTTGTCATCATCAATATCTTTTAAAAATGCGACAGCGGCTAGAAAGGTAGATATTTCCATCGAAGTAGGCAAATCATATTCAATTTCCTTATCCTCGACAAAGGCTACCATTGAACCAAATAATTCAGCGAATTGTAATGTATCTTGTAATGTTGTTTCCATAATCAATCCCTTTATATAAATAAAGGTTACACTTTAATTAAGCAAAAAAGAAGAAGAGAAAGCATTAGAACAAAACTTTTTAATTCAATAACTTGAAGAGAAAGATTATCATTATGCGTTATGAAAAAAGCATTTAAATTATCATTAATTCTATCCGCCTTGATACTCTCTTCCTGCAACAAGGGAGCCTCTTTCTCAACTAGCGAAGAAAAAGAAACTGCCTCAAGTGTAGTTGCTCCTAGCGAAACTACCCCTAGTGAAGAAACTTCTACGCTCGAATCTAGCAAAGAGACTTCTTCTAGCCAAACTAGTGAGATTTCTTCTAATGCAACAAGTGAAGAAACAACTTCCTCTAGCTCATCAAGTGAAGAATCAACTCCAACTCCAGTTGAAGCCCAGAAAGTATCTCTAGAAGAAGCAAAAAATGCCTGCTTAAGCTTTGAAGGAACTCCAAATGAAGCGGGTTTGGTAATTGGAGAAAGACTTTTTGAAGTACAGGGGTTAGTTATTTCTGTCTTTGATTTTGGAAAATCTACAAAAGCCTATAACGGAACCGAAAAATATAAGGCTACAATTACTGATGGGACTTCTTTCTTAACAGTTGCCCTAAACGAACAATTCTATAAGAAAGTTAAAGACTACATTGGCCAAGAAACTACTTTCTATAAGATTGTTGGGAAAGAAAGTAGATTAAATGGTAAAGCCGAGCTTATCGCGAATAGTTTTGAATTCCTAAGTGATACCACAACTAGATATAGCTCAGAACGGCTTCTTTCTATTGCCCCTAATTCAACTTCTATAAATGATTCTTATTCTAGATTAAGCAAAGCCCCATTAAATGCAGCTGGGAATTATGATGGCGAGATTCGTTCTATCAAACTTAAATTTGTAGAAAAAGTCGTCGATAGCGTTTGGCTTTTTACCGATGGAGTTAATTATGTTACATTACACGGTCCATCTAAAGCCTATAACAATTTCAAAGCCACTACTAAAGCCATAAATGTATTAGTCCAGGAAAACATGTACAAATACGCATTAAGCTTTGATTACATTACGCACGTTTCCTTAAATGAAGATATTTCCATACCAAATGTCAAAGAAGGGATAAAAGAGGTTGATTTATATAAAAATTACCCAACCAAAGATTCCACTTCCCATTTCAAAGTCTACGAAGAAAGAAAGATGAATGTCTATTCTTTTGAGGGATATGTCGATTATTATGTCAAAACCGACAAGATCTTCTTTGTCTTAAGTTCAACCTTGAATGTCTTAGAATCTACAAACAGAACAAAAGAAAACGCTAGAAGTAAGCAAACCCTATTTGTAAGCAATGAAACTGAATCAAATTTAACTCTTAATGATTCAAAATATTCAAAGTTATACGAAGCATGGCAAAAGAAAGAAAAGGTAAATCTAACCATTTATCCTTATGCCTGGAATAGCGAGAAATATTTCCAAGTACACGTCTACTTCAAATAATTATTTCTTCAATTTTCTTTTATATTCAACAAACCTATTGTCGAACTCCGCCACAAAGGAGGAACGCATAGGTTTTTCTAATTTTATAAATCCAACTAACCCAGTCGATTCAAGAATCTTATAAGAAGTCAAAAACGGATTGTCATCTTCTTTAAACCCAGGAACATCAATTTGGTTAGGAGATCCTAATAAAATCATCTTGGTAAATGGGCCAATCCTAGTAACTAGGGTCTGCAGTTCATCAAGAGTAAGGTTTTGAGCCTCATCAACAATAATGATACAGTCTTCAAAACTTCTGCCTCTAAGGAATTCAGGTGCTAAAGGAATAATATCGGTAGGCAATTTAGAATAGGTATAAGGAAGAGGATATTCTTCATCTTGAAGTGATTTTAATGAAGACCTTTTCTTTTTTATGGTTACAGGATCATTTTTAACATTAGCCATCAAGTGGTTGTAGTTATCTAATAATCCACCTAGGTATGGGGCGTATTTATCTTCTTCTGTTCCCTTAAGATATCCAAGGCGATGACCAATTTCAACAGGCTCCCTGACATAAAATATATTTTTATATCTCTTTTTAGAACCTTTGCCTCTGACCAAAGACAAAGAAGCTGCCAAAGCGGCAAAAGTCTTTCCAGTCCCTGCTGCCCCTACACAATAAATAAGAGGTTTTCTATTACAGTCTTCATTAATCTGCCTGATTAATTCTTTCTGGCCTTCGTTTTCCGCAAAATTGAATCCAAATAAGTTATAAGGTGAATTGTTATCCATTGACTTAATTTTATCATTAAGGGCAGGTAATTGTTATAAGCAATAATATCCGCATAAAAAGAGGCAATTTATAAAGAAAAATGTAATTTTTAGGTAAGAAATGAAAATAATAAGTGAAATTTTCTAAAAGAAGTTTAGAGTATTTAGATATATTCAAACCTAGGGGAAGGGGTAAACATGGATCAAATAGAATTAGGGAAGTTCATCCAAAATAGAAGAAAGCGCTTTCATTTTACTCAAGAGGAACTTGGAATAAAGATAGGTTATTCAGCCCAAGCCATATCTAAGTTTGAAGAAGGATGCGCTTCGATTTCTTGCTTTGTCCTTCCAATATTAGCGGAAGCGTTAAATTTCAAATTAGATGAAATAGTCATAAAAAGGAAAGATGTTATGGAAACTAACCTTACCCCTGTCACTCTTCCTTTGCTAACAAAGCAATTAAAATTAATTCGATTATATAACAAGATTTCACAAAATCTTTTTTCATCAACCTTAGGGGTTTCACCAAGGACTATAAGGAATTACGAAAGAGGAATATCTATCCCTCCAATATCTTTTTTATTGGATCTATATAAGAATTTTAAGATACTCCCAAGTCAAATAATGTATGAAAATATAGAATTAGCCGAATTTGAAAATAGGAAAAATAAAAAGAGATCAAAACACTAGGGAATTCAAATTATCTATTTTGCCTTTATAATAAAAAGCATGATAAGAACCCCTGATAAAATAAATGTAAATGACACGATAGACTTAATCGCTCCTAGTTTTGGCTGTTTAAGTGAACCTTATTTTTCTAGATTAGAGAAATCAATTAAGACACTAAATAAATTAGGTTACCAGATAAAAACTGGAGAGAACGTTTATCTTAACGATGGTTTTCTTTCTTCTAATTCAGCTCTAGAAAGAGCAAAAGAATTCATGGAAGCCTATCTTGATGAATCAAAGGCTATCATCTCTGTCGGGGGCGGGGAAGTCATGATGGACATGCTTGATCATATTGACTTCGATAAATTAAAGCAGGCAAAGCCAAAATGGTTCATGGGTTTTTCAGATAATACCAATTTAACTTTCTTGCTTCCGATTTTAGCAAATACAAAAGCCATTTATGGAGTAAACGCCACCGCTTTTATATCTGCTAAATTAGATAATTCAGAAAAAGATTCATTAAGGTTGCTGAATAATGATTTCTCTTATTATGAAGGCTATAAGAAATGGGGAATGCCACTAAAAAATCCTAGTTCCCCGTTATCTAGAACTAGATTAAATAGGGAGTCTAAGATTTACACAAAGGAAGAGATTAATGTTAAAGGAACATTATTAGGTGGATGTCTAGATATCATTACTTGCCTAATAGGAACTAAATACGATAAGGTGGCCGAATTTAGCAAAAACAATGGACCCATTATATGGATTTTAGAATGTTGCGACTTAAATCCGCTTTCCTTTTACCGTAGCTTAATGCAAATGAAAATGGCTAATTATTTTGATAATGCAAAAGCCATAATAATAGGTAGGCCGTTCCATTACGATGAAACCATAATGGGAGTTGATTTTATTAAATCCGCGAATATGGCTTTAGGTGATTTAAATATTCCATTCGCTATAAATGCCCCATTTGGACATCTTTATCCTAGTTTGCCTTTTGTAGTCGGGGCCAATGCAAATCTAACAATCAAGGACAATGTAGCAGGAATTAATTATGAAGAAGAGTGAAGATTTTGAATTACTTTCATATTTAGTTTTAATCCTTCTTTTAATATTAGGAATTGGGTTACTCTTTTTTGCTAATCTAGGAGGAAATGCAACTTCAAAATTCTTTCCTGGAATGTCTAAATTCGTACATGTCCTTTCTCTTTTTCCTTTTTTCTTTGTTTTTCCTATCATGACTTTATTTGAGACTAGCTACTACAAATTCTTGCCAAGTCTAAAAAGCAAAGACGGAAAATACAATGAAGACAAGTTGTTCCATATAGCAACGATTGTAGTTATTGTTTTACAAACTGTTTTCCTTCTTTTGGCATTCCTAGAAGCTTTCCCAAACCTAAATGAACAAATGATGTTTGCCTTATCTACCCCTTCATTGATATTAGAACTCGCCTATTTTGCTATTTATCTCCATTCGACCCAAAAAGAAAACAAGAAAATGTTTTATATTACAATTGCAATCGGAATTGGCTTGTTTGTTCTTCCTGTTATTTTGGGATTATTAATTTATTTCAATTTCGGCAGAACTGAAGGATTGATTTTATTTACACTTCTGCCTTTTTCTTCTTTAGGACTTAACCTAAGCAAGAAGCTTAATTAATCTTCTTTACTAGATATGCCCTCGCCCCAAAATCACCTAGGACTCTAGTATATTTTGATAAGCCGCTGCAAGACCATTCTTTTCCTAATTTAATCGCCCCAGAAGACAAATCTAACCCAGTTGCAGTTCCCTTGAATTCTTCATTATCCAATCCTTTTCGCCTAGAGATAAAAGTAACGAGGTTGCCTTCTTCTTTTAGATGTATTGGGGAAACATAATTTACCAAGGAACCAAAATTCCTATAATCAATCTTTTCTTTTCTCACTTCATAAGAATACAAAGAAGTTTCATCTAGATTAGGTATCCTGAATGGATAAGTCCCTGAATTTGGATGCTGCAAGCAAGAAACATAGCTAACTAATGTCTTTTCATCATCTTGAATCAATCTAAACAAGACATTGTCATCAAAATCACTTAATTGGTAAACCTTCCCAAATTGAAGTGTCTTTCTATTTTCTTTATAGAATTTAATTTGCTCTTTTATTTCTTCTTCATCGATTTTATAGATTTGAGATATATCAAGTTCATAACCTAATGTCCCAATCATGGCTACATCGAACTTAGTACCTAAAGATGTCTTTCTTAACATCTGTAATGATGTCTTCGCGGAGACATGGTTAGAAAAACAAACTGGAGGATAGCCAAAAGAAAGGATGGATTGAATCCTACTTCTTTCAAACGAATCCGTATCATCGCTTATCCAGCCTTGGCCAAAATAGCAATAAGCGCCTAGATCATTCCTACTACCTCCAGAAGCACAAGCTTCCATTAGGAAAGTTGGATATTTTTCTTTTATTCTTTCTAAAATCGAATATAGGCCCTTGATGTAATTATAAAAGAAAAGAGACCTGTTTGATTTTATAGAGCTCATCGGACGGTTATAATCCCACTTAATATAATCTAGATTATAAGAAGAAATCGCATTGTCCAAAGTTGAATAGATAAAGTCACATACTTCCTTTTTAGTTAAATCCAAAACTAACTGATTTCTTCCAAATATCAATGGATGGACATCATCTTTTATCACCCAGTCAGGATGAGCTTTATATAGGCTAGAATCTACATTAACCATTTCAGGTTCAAACCATAGCCCAAATTTTAATCCCATCTTATGGGCCTTACTTGATAAAAAGGCAATGCCCTTCCCTACTTTCTTGTGGTTTTCATACCAGTCCCCTAAAGAAGATGTATCATCATTTCTTTTCCCAAACCATCCATCATCTAGGACAAATAGTTCAATTCCTAAAGAAGAGGCCTTTTTCATTAAGGAAACAATCTTATTTTCATCAAAATCGAAAGTAGTAGCTTCCCAGTTATTAAACGATATAGGCCTTGGCGTTTTAGCTAGGTTTTCATTCATTAAATGATCCAAAACAAATGGATGGAAATTCAAGGCAATCCCATTCAATCCCAAACTAGAATAAGTAATAACTCCCATTGGAGAAATAAATTCTTCATCCTTACTTAGATTTAATTTGAAAGAAGAAAAATCAATCCCACTTGAAATCTTGATTCGATTATATGGAGTAAGTTCTACATTAGATTCAAAAGAAGAGGAATAAACTAGATTGAATCCATAAACATCACCATATTCTAAATTTGCATTCTTAGACGCAACCATAAAGAAAGGATTAACAAAATCACAACTACTTCCAGTAGTAGATCCAAAGCTAATTCTATTATGGGTAATCCTAGTTTTATCTATATTGCCCTCATTCGCCCAATGCCCATAAATGTTATATAAATAGAAGGAATCATTTTCTAGGCTAATTTCATAACTGAGGCACCTTTTTAATGTAATGGGTTCATCGGATTTATTGATTATCTTGCTATATCTACCTAAAGCAGTTTCAAACAAAACGTAATGGAGTTCTAGATTAACACCCATTAAATCGTCGCTTAAAACTAGGACTAATTCCTCTCCTCCCCTAAAAGAAGGTAGGCCGTTCATCTTTTCTGGATTTTCATTAATCCTAAAAGAAACATATTTAAATGAAAATACTTCTCCCTTTTTTGATTCAAGTTCAATTCCAGGATAAGTATAATCTCCTAACATTGAAGTAGAAAACTCATTATGGCTAGAAAACAAAGATATATTATCGTCTTTTTCCCCTAATCTAACTTCCCTTCCCCTACAAGTCGAATCGTCAAAATAAAAAGAAGAGACATTATCTTCATTTGG
>JALEUF010000046.1 GCA_022781015.1 Caryophanales bacterium | reverse complement strand
AAATACAAGATGAGAAAAATAGAAAGAAACTGTTAGATTTTATATTTTATATAGTTTAATTGTTCTTCTTTCTTATATAAAATATAAGAGTTTCTAGAAAGGTGTTTTTAGAATGGAAAAAATTAGACAAGCAGGATTATTGTTACCAATTTCAGCCTTAAAGGGCAATTATGGGATTGGGGATTTTGGGAAAGACGGCTATTCCCTTATCAAGAATCTAAAGGAAAACGGATTCAAGTTGTGGCAGATTTTGCCTTTAAATCCATTAGGGTTTGGCCATTCTCCTTACCAACCATTTTCTTCTTTTGCTCTTGATGAATTATATCTAGATTTAGAGTCTTTAAAGAAAGAAGGGTTATTATCTTCTTTACCTAAAAAAGCTCCTATTAGCGATAAAGTCTCCTATGAAAAGGCTAGAGAAATAAAACGTGAATACGCCTATAAAGCCTACATAAAGGATAAAAACAAAGCCAAGAAGGCAATGGACGAATTCAAGAAGAGTAACTCTTGGGTTGCTAATTATGCCGTTTTTGCTACTTTTAAAGATGAAGATAATAGGAGTTGGGATCACTGGGAAAAAAGAAAACAGGACTATGTTTCTAATCCATATAATCTAAATAATAAAGAAAAGGGTATGGTTAATTTCCATATCTGGCTACAGATGAAATTATATAGCCAGTGGAATTCCCTTCATGAATTCGCCCTTTCTAATGGAATTCGCATTATTGGAGACATTCCTTTCTATGTTGGTTTTGATTCTTGCGATGTCTGGAGCGATCAAGATTCATTCTTACTAGATCCAGTTACCAAGCAACCTACCTTTATAGCAGGGGTACCGCCAGATTATTTCTCTGCAACTGGCCAAAGATGGGGTAATCCTATCTATAACTGGGATAAATTCAAACAAAATGGATTCTCATTCTTGATTAACCGTATTGCCTTGAACGCCAAATTATATGACATTATCCGTTTAGACCATTTCCGTGCTTTCGATACCTATTGGAAGATTCCTTCAAGTTGCCCAACCGCTGTAGAGGGAAATTGGATTGAAGCCCCAGGATATGAATTCTTCGATAAGTTATTCGCTTCCTATCCAAATATAGAAATAATAGCCGAGGATTTAGGTGATTTACGTAATGAAGTTTTGGTATTACGTGACCATTATAACCTTCCTGGAATGAATGTTATCCAATTCACTTTCCATGATGATGTGCTAGAAAATAAGAATGGATACAATGCCTATAATTCTGTTGTCTATCTAGGGACACATGATAATGATACGACATTTTCCTATGTTGCTTCCTTAGACGAATATGAAAGAAATAGGTGGCTAGATGCCTTATCCCATATGGGTCTAGATAGGCAAAATTACGTCTCTTCCTTAATCAAATTTGCCTTAAGGAAAGATGCTAAATATGTCCTATTGATGGCAGAAGATTTACTTAATGAAGATAGCTATTCTAGAATCAATGTCCCAGGAATTGTCGATGACCGTAACTGGACTTATAAATTAAAAGACAACAATGACCTATTCGAGGCTTTAAAAGAATATAAAGAAGAACTAAAGAAGGATAATAGATAATGAAGAAAGTCGGCATCGTCTCGCTTGGATGTGCAAAAAACCTTATTGATTCTGAATCGATACTAGGTATGTTTGATACTCCTAGCTTTGAAATAACTTCTTCTCCGAAAGAAGCGGATTTTATAATCGTCAATACATGTGGCTTCATTTCTAGTGCCAAAAAAGAATCGATTAATACGATACTTGAAATGGCTAAATATGATGCAAAGCTTATTGTAGTGGGGTGTCTAGTTGAACGTTATGAAGGGGAATTAAAGAAAGAATTACCGGAAGTCGATGCCTTTATTCCTATTTCTTCTTATTCAAATCTAAAAGAAAAATTAATTGAAGTAACTGGAATTAATGATATCCTTCCATTTTCTTCCTTTAGGAGAGTCTTGTCCTCATCTTCTTATTCGGCATATCTAAGGATTTCTGAAGGATGCGATAATTTCTGCTCCTTCTGTGCGATTCCCTATATTAGGGGTAGATTCAAGTCTCGTCCCTTTGAAGAGGTAATAGAAGAGGCTAAACTATTAAAAGAAAAAGGAGTAAAAGAAATCTCCTTGATTAGCCAAGATACAACAATCTATGGGATTGATTTTCCTTCTAAAAAGCCTGATATTGTCGATTTATTGAAGGCTTTAGAAGATATTGGCTTCTATTCGATTAGATTACTTTACCTTTATCCAAGCGAGATTAGCCTTGAATTAATTAAACACATTGCTTCAAGCAAGCAAATTGCCCATTATTTTGATATACCTGTCCAATGCGCTTCTGACCATCTCCTTAAATTGATGAATAGACATGGGAACATGGCTCAGATGAGACAGTTATTTAAAGATATAAAGGAAATTTGTCCTGATGCCATTTTAAGGACAACATTAATTGCAGGTTTCCCCGGAGAGAATGAAGAAGATCTAGAAGAAACAAAAGAATTCCTTAACGAAGTAGAATTCGACCACATGGGTTGCTTTACCTATTCTAGAGAAGAAGGGACTGCATCTTATTCTTATCCAAACCAAATAAAAGAATCCATCAAGAAGAAAAGAAAAGACGAATTAATGAAATTGCAGCAAGTCATTTCATTTAGGAAGGCTTTATCACAAGTAGGCAAAACTTTCGAAGGTATCGTCATTTCTTCTAGGTTAAGCGATGGTACTTTTATGCTTAGGTCAACTTGGAACGCCCCAGATGAAATTGATGGGAATATCTATTTCAAATCAGATAGGGATTTAGCTGAAGGCGATATAGTAAAAGTTAAGGTTACATCTGCTTTTACTTATGATTTAGCAGGTGAACTAATAAATGAATAAAAAATCATTTTCTTTATTCTTGTTATCTTTATTATTGGCATCTTGTAAACAAGAATTAAGTAGTTCTAGTAGCAAGAATAATTCAAGCGAACTTTCTTCTAATGATAGTTCTTTGCTAAATACATCTACTTCAGAAATTGAATCAACTGAAAGTAGCCTGACTTCAAGCGAACCTATTTCAAGTGGTGAGCAATCTTCAATTAGTTTAAGTTCTTCTAGTTCAAATATAGATAATATCCCTGAGGTAAGTGGGAATAATCCAGATGGATCAAAGCGAATTGACGTCCCATCTAATTACAATGATCCATTCGATTATAGCGGAGACTACTACACTTTTGATACGAGTGAATATTCTTATTCTTCTCCTATTAAAGGGGGATT
>JALEUF010000045.1 GCA_022781015.1 Caryophanales bacterium | reverse complement strand
ATGAAGAATAAGAATATACCGGTTCATATATCTTCTTAATTGATACACGTCCTTCATATTTTCTAGATAAAAGGCTAGCTAATTTATCTTTAATTCCCTTTTTTGATTCGATAGAAGAACCAGGGAAATGAAAAAGGCTAGTTTTGTCCTCGCGAACAAAAAGAGCCTTGCAGTTATTGCGTATAACTAACCCGAAATAATTTGACGATTTTAATTTGACATTCGCCATACTTCCTTATTATAAGGAAAGTAGCGATAAATTTATAGCAATATTACCTAAAACAAATGGAATATTCTCTCTTCTTATCCTTAAAAGGAGTCCCGTCGTGATTTAACTCCTTGCAATAAGACCTAATCGCATCATTATCTATATTGACTAGGTGAGGATAGAATTTTATAAATTCCTTCTTTGCCTTATCAAATAAATCTAATATCGAATCATTAGATGTAATTAAAGTAGATGGATCTTTCCAATTAGACTTTTTTAGATTAAGGACATCGAAATAATCGGCCTTTTTATAGAAATGGGGATAAGACATGGCCATGGCCAAAGAATATTTTCCGGTAAGTCTAAACAAGATGCGTTTAAGCCCACTTCTAGAGAAAAGAAGCTTCTCGATACCTATAAAATCAATAACGGATTCCTTATAGGTAGTTGGAGTCATGTTTTTATCTTCAACAACATTAAACAAAGAAGAAATCTTGTCTAAATCAAGTTTAGCGACATTTATAGTCTTGCCAGGGTTTTTATAAGTCTTTAATAGTTTTGATAATCTTACATCTAGAAGAGCTTCAAATGCCCCATGGTTATATTTGAATTTGCCTTCTAATCCCCCACTAGAATCAAAGCCACTCCTATAAAATACATAGGGATGGATTATTTTATCTAGGCAATAATGGAGGAACAATCCATAGACAAAAGAAGATAGTTGTTTATCCCCTTTTGCATTTTCTAGCATCTTTATATAAATAGGAGAAACATCACTATGATGAAGATTTTCTCCTATTTGCCAGATATCTTTATAATTAGATGGACGTCCTTTTTTAAGTATCCCCCTATAGAAGAACGGGTCTGGGCCCTGCGTCCCTATAGTAAAGGCATCAATATCGATATCCTTTAATTCTTTAATAACTTCTAGGGCAAAGGAATAATGAGTTAAGGCTGCTGGCATTAATCTTCATCTCCTAAAGCTTCTAAACCCTTCTTGAATTCGGTTTTGGTAGATTTGATATTCTTGACGAACATAAAGATAACAAGGGCGACAATCGACATTACTAATCCATAGATTGGCAAGACGGTGAAATCAAAATTAGGAATAAGCATCAATGAACCTACTAGAACCGGGGTAACAGTTTGCGCTGCCATGGAGGAAGCATAATAATAACCGGTGAATTTACCAATTTTCTTACTAGAGCAAAGTTCTACTACCATTGGGAAGGAATTGACATGGACCAAGCTCATCCCAAATCCTTTCATGACCCAGACAATATAGATATAAATAGGGAATTTGTTGAACTCACCTTCTGCTGGAGTTGCTACTGGAACTACATAAGTACATATTGTCCATAATAGAAGTGAAGCGACTGTAATACCTAATCCCGTAACAATTGTCCATTTCCTTCCGATTTTAGAAGCAATCGTGCCTCCAAAAAGGAAACCGATGACAGAAGCTAATCCGCCTAGGATGACTGCAATCATCATCGCGGAGGTGTTTGATTTTAAGTGGAACGAGGTGTAATTAGTCATGAATGTACCGATTCCATTATCAGACATAAACCAGAAAAATTCGGCTCCTAATATCAATAGAAGCATCCTCTTATTGGCTTTGCTCATCGGGGCATCTTCGTTTCCCTCGCTAATCTTATCTTCGATAGCGGCATATTCTTCGCCACGTCTAAGTTCGTCTTTCATTTCTTCTTCAATCTTGTTTTCTTTGATTAAGAAGAATAAGACAAGGGCACTTATAACCATCAAGATTGATCCAACTAGGAACGGGACTTCGATTATCCAGACATTATGGTAATTCTTATGCCCTTCCTTGAAATAGCTATTAGCAGATAAGAAGACACCAAGAAAAGTGGCACAGGCCCCACCAAAATAACCCATGATATTGATGATTCCATTAGCCTTACTTCTAAGTGGCTTTGGAGTGATATCAGGCATTAAGGCAACGGCAGGATTTCTATACACCATCGCGAATACGACAACAATAAACATGCAAGCTAATACACCTGCAATGTTATTATAATGCATTGCTAATGGGATAAATGGGAAAGCAACGGCACAGATAAATGTACCTACCAAAATATAGGGCATTCTCTTTCCCAATGGGGATTTTGTCTTATCAGAAAGATGGCCAAATATCGGAAGCAATATCAAGGCAGCTAGATTATCAATGGCCATCATGATACCAACTAAGTATTGGACTTCTTCGGCATTTTCCTTTCCAAAGGCAGTCTTGAACAAATTAGTCAAGAACAAAGGACACCATGAGTCATATACCTGCCAAAGCAACAAGATGCCAAAGAAGGCAAAACCAATGATGAAAGTGCGCTGATAATTCAGCTTAAATGGTTTTTCATTTGTTTTTTCCATATGTAATTCCTTTTGGATTCCTAGATATCCTAATCCAAAGCAAATCAAATTAAAAGGATAAAATGCCTATTTTTCCTTATTTTTGGAGTGTTTAGAGAAATATTTTTCAATACGTTTATCCATTCTTGATGATAGTTTGGTTACTAAATATTCATATTTAAATTCTAGAATAAGCAATTTCATATCAAGTGGCCTAATTGGACACTTCGAAGGAAAATATAGATATATGAAATATAGGTAGACATTAAAGAAGCATAGATAAGTAACGTAGCTTGCTGAAGAATAGATATTATATTCAGGGATATAAAGATATCCAAAATTCAATAATCCAAATAAAACTAGGAATATAACTAAGTGAATTAGATATTTAAAGAACTCTTTCTTAGAATGATTAGCAAAATGCCTATTGCACCTAATCAACGAATAAATAGTTAAGATTAATAAGGATATAAGACTAGTAATGAAAGTAATTAAATCCTTATGGAAAATATTTATTAATAATAAGGATACTTCCAATAAAATAGTTATTATCGAATAGAAAATACTTCTTCCCTTGTTTAAGCAATTAAACGAATAAAGACAGATAAACAAAAGGAAGATAGATACTAATGCAAATATATGGAAATATAGCCCAATTTCAGGCAATAAGGCATTTGGAGTAGATGCAATACTTCCATACATTGGCCCGATAAATATCAATATCGGCATTAAAAAAGAAATAATTAAGGAAGTTCTAGATAATGGAGAAGATTCGAATTTAAGCTTGAATGTTATCTTTTCATCATTGGAATCAATATCTTTTTTTTCATAATCTACTAACATCGGCAGCATGAATATAAAGCATAATGCCATCCCTTTTGTATCGCTAGGGAAGAAATATGTAGATTCAGTAAACCCATGTGCTAATAAGGCAAAGAAAGTAAATAGGAATGTAATCGCACTTTTATTATGATTAGCGGCATTCTTTATTAATTTATATAGGAAGATAAATATCATTATAGAAAGTATTAATAGCCTAATGACACCACCACTTACTAATTCCTGTATTGGTCCATTATGGGCATAGAAAAAGGCAGTTCCGCTAGGATCGGAACCAAATATCATCGATAAGATATTATTTGTTACATATTCCCCTACCCCAAATACAATTGAATTAGGATATCCTTTCATTATCTTGATGCAAGATTCCCAAATTTTAGTCCTTGATGTAAAGGTTAATTTGTTTGAAAGAGTAAAGGCATCGACAAAATTATTTAGCAAAGTGACAAAATAGGAATTCTCTCCAAAAGTCTTTAGCACACCGAAGCAAATTGAAGCGACAGTACATCCAATAATCAAAATAGCAAATAATGATGTCCTTATTGGATAATGACGGATAGTAATCGCAAATCTATAAATAAGGAATACGATTAAAAATATAGTAGAGATAATTATCGATGTCTTCGAAAGAATGAAGAACAATTCGATATAAAATGTGAACATGAAAAGATAATTGATTAGAGAATGTCTTTTCGATTGGACAATCGCGCTTGCACATATGCCAATTAGCATCAACGTTCCAAATGTATTCCTATTGTTAAAGCAACTAGAGACATATTCAGGTCCTTTATAATCCGGGGTATTCTTGATCATATAGACATAGATGCCATGTTCTTTAACAAAACTATAGATTATGAAGAATAAACATATGGCTATCCCAACATAAAATAGCCAAAGAAAGGTATTTGATGACTTTATGACTTTTGGGAATATCGAAAAAATCATAAAAGCGTAATAAGAGGCGACAAAAAACATAATCGCATATCTAATTCGTCCCATAGTGTCCAACGAATAAGATATGCTCATGTCTTTGCCTGCAAAATCATTAACTGTTAGATTAAGTGGATTAGGCAAAATAAATAAAGCAATTAAATTAGCAATGAAACCAATAGAAAATATGATTAATGGAAATATATTTGGCTTAATAGAGAAATATCGTTTTATTAAAAACAATAGATATAGATTAACTACAATAGTCACCCCAAACAAAAGAAAGAATTCCAAATTGTTGTTGAACAAATTGTTTGGAGTATTCATAAAGGCTATATTTTCTAACATGAATGCACCAATAGAAACGGAGATAAAAATAGTCAAAAACATTAATGCATAAGGCTTTTTTCCTATAAATCCCAATTCTTTTTCAACACTTTTCGACATCATTTAAAATTACCTTAAAATTTGATGCATTAAGTATTCTACAACATTTAAAAATAAAAGAAAACGACTACATGGGTCGCTTCTTTTTGTATTTTTACTATTTTAGTAAGGCATCGGCAGTAGCCTTATTTGTCGCGAATGGAATGTCATAAACCGCAGCGATTCTCATCAAGGCCTTAACATCTGGATCATGAGGTTGGGCTTGAAGAGGATCCCAGAAGAATATGACCATATTTACCTTCCCCATAGCAATAAGGGCACCAATTTGTTGATCCCCTCCCATTGGACCAGATAGAAATCCTTTTACCTTTAATCCGGTCTTTTTACTAATCAGGGCAGCTGTATGCCCAGTTCCTATTAAACTAAATTCTTTTAATTTGGTGACATTTTCCTTGCACCAATTCACGATGTCTTCTTTCTTATTGTCATGAGCAACAAGGGCTAATACTATTTTATTTTCTTTTTCCATGTTTTTGATTATAAGGTAATAAGTTGGGTTTAAGAAGTAACTACTTTTCTTTTAAGGTAGCGCAATTGCAAAAAAATCTATAAATATACCTTAATAACGAAATTTTTAGGGAATATGGGAATAAACACTATTAACTAAAACATCTATATTTGATTAAATATAACCATGAAACGAGCAAGTAAATTATTTTTATTACTACAAGGGCTTTTTCTTTCTTTTTCATTTACCCCAAATATTAATAATCTAAATCAAAACGAAAATCACTTTGTATATATAAGGAAAGAGGCCTCTTCTACTCCTGAATCTTATTTTGCAGATATTGAGGCAGTCGCACCTAGCTTAACTAGGCAACAACTATTTAATAGGTTGCAGGCAAAAGTTTGGGATGGCTGGAAAAGACAAGGCTACGAGGCGCTTAATTCAACTTTCCTTGATACGGATTTTGTTGATGGCTACCTAGTTGACATGTATTCGAATATTTCTAAGCTTAGGCCTGGTGATACAGGTAATTATTCTAAAGAAGGAGATGCTTGGAACAAAGAGCATTTAATACCTAAATCCTGGTGGGGTGGCAATAAAGGCGGACCAAACGGGGAAGGTGGAGACATGTTCAACATGTATCCAACGGATGGGAAAATTAACGGAATGAGAAGCAATTTTGCTTTGGGGGTTACTTCTAGTCCAACAACCTGGTCAGAAAATAAATATTCTAAATTAGGCAATTCTTCTTTCCCTGGATATACCGGGACTGTTTTTGAACCAAACGACGAATGGAAAGGCAATATAGCAAGAAGCTATTTCTATTTTGCCCTTAAATACGTAACTAAAACTAGCAGCAATTATACCCAAGGCAACGGGGTAGCCCATTTTAAAAAGGATGGGAACTTTGGACTTACTACTTATTCAACAAATTTGTTTTTAGATTGGAATAAGCATCTAGAAAAGAACCAATATGAAAAAGAAAGATGTGAAAGGGTTTATCTAATCCAAAACAATAGGAATCCATTTATATACCATCCTGAATGGGCTGATTATATTTGGGGCAATATACCTTTGACTTCAATCGAACCTACTTCTATTTCTCTCGATGAAACTTCTTCTAGAATTAGAGTTGGCAGTAGCAAAACTCTAAAATGCACGATTTTACCTGAAAATGCGAATAAATCAGTTACTTGGTATTCTTCTAATTCTAATATTGCTTCAGTAGACGAAACTGGGTTAGTAACCGCTAAAAGCATTGGTAAATGTCAGATAACCGTTACTAGCAAAGTAGTTTCTTCCTTATCTGCAAAAGCTGAGATTGAAGTACATAATGATAAAGTCGATTTAGTTTCTATGACTCTGCCTTCTTCTATATCTTTAAGCGTTGGGGAAGAAAAGATAATTGAACCTAGTTTCGTTCCTATTGATGCTTCGAATAAGGAATTTAGTTTAAGTATTGAAGATAATTCAATTGCTAGCATTGCTTCAAATAAAATAACTGCCTTAAAAGATGGGAACACTACTTTAACTGCTACTTCGAATGAAAATCCTTCAATCAAGGCATCTACTAATCTAGTTGTTACTTCTACTAAATATTATTCATTAGTTAAATCAACTTCTGAATTGAAGCCTGGCAAGAAGATAATAATAGGAAATAAAGATAAAGGCGTTATAGCCACTACATTTGATAAAACATTCCTAAATTCATCAAAAGCCACTTATAAGGATGAAATAATCGAAGAATTTGATAAAGCAACAACTATATTTACTATTGGAGTTAATCCTAATGGGACTTATACATTGAGCTTCCCTAATGGAGATAAATTATCTTCTAGCGCTGCCAAAAGCTTAAGTATTAATGGGGACAATGTTAACTGGAATATAAAAATAGATGGGATGAAGTCCATTATTACTAATGAAGCATATCCAAATAACCCCCTTCTATATAATGTTGGTTCTCCTAGATTCAAAACTTATGACGGGTCTAATGATTCCTTGCTTTATCCTTCTATTTATATCGAACCAAGTCATGTTGAACCTGAACCCCCTTCTATAAATATAAAGGAAGAGGCAATTAAGTATGCAACTAGTTTCCTAGAGAAGACTTCTACTGCTTGTGAACAAAATAATGTCCCATCTTCTTTATGGGAAGAATTAACGAACGATTATCTAAATCTAGATGACAAGATAAAGAATTATATAAAGTCCAACTCTGAAACTTCTGAATTAAATGGTTTTATAACCAGATATAATTTCATTGCTAAAAAATATAGTTATGAAGATTTTATATTTAACAATATGAATAACGCGAATCCATTACTAGCGACTAAAGCTAGTTCTAATGCATTTGATCCTAGAATCCTAATCGCATTAATACTAGTGGCATCTACTGGAATAATTGTCTTTGCAATAAAGCTAATTAAAACCAAGAAATACTAATGTAAGCGCTATGAAAAATAGTGAAAATAAATTGGCACTTACAAATTAATACTAAATATTTTCAATAAATTTACATTATAAAAAGTCCCTATTTATGGGGCTTTTTTATGAAAGCGTTTTCAGTAAGCGTTTTCAGAAAACGGTTACATTTGCATAAGCCTTGTTTTTAGTTTTTTCCTTACTATATTTATGTTGCTTCAAGAAAAAGAAGCACGAAATTAGGAGGATAAATAACATGAGTGAAATCGCCTATACCGCTAAATTAAAGGAAATTGCCGATAAGGGTCCTTTATTCAAAGACGAAGAGGAATATAGCCAAGTAAATGAGGTTAATTCAAATTCCATCAACATGGTTGCTGCCTCTATCTTTGAATCAGAAGAATTCCAATTCTAATTTCCTTTATCTATTAGCAAGTTAGTCCCTTGGAAAAGGGATTTTTTTATTTCTAGTAGCAATAGTTATTCTTATCTAGTACACTTAATACAGATGAGCAGCAAGCAACCTTTATACATATCTATTGCCGAGCAGTTTAAAACCTTTATCGAGAAAGGTGTTTATAAGCTCGGGGACAAGATTCCTTCCGTTAGGGAATATGCGATTGCTACGATGGTTAATCCAAATACTGTAGCCAAAGCCTATGACTTATTAAAAGAAGAAGGGATTGTCGAATCCATTCCCCAAAAAGGCATTTATATAGTAAAAGGAAAAGAAGAAGATAATAGGTCTTTTATCCTTTCTAATAAATTAAAGGAACTACATGCTCTAAATTATAAAAAAGAAGAAATCATAAGGATGGTTGAGCAATTATGGAAATAAAAATAAGAAACCTGACCAAGAAATTTGATGATATAACCGCAATCAATAACCTTAATATTGATATTAGTGAAGGCGTTACAGGATTAATGGGAGAAAATGGTGCTGGTAAGTC
>JALEUF010000043.1 GCA_022781015.1 Caryophanales bacterium | reverse complement strand
TATCCCCGATTACCCCAAATAATAATCCTATATATATTAGATATTGGGTTGGTGAAGCAAATGCTATGGCTATAGCTAAAATAATCACGCAGAAAGGCTTAGTAATCTTTCTCCACTTCTCCATTTCCTTAAAGCAAAATACCAAATGGATGATGCTAATCAATAGGAAAAGACCAATAAAAACATAAAAGGGGATTCCATTAAAAGGCATAGATTATCTTTCCTTCCTCATTTTCTTTAATTGTAATTTCGTTTCATTTTTGATTTCATTATTTCTTCTTCTAGTTTCATCAAATTCCATTGCCTTTTCGACATAGGAAGATGCCAAGGTTACTAGATTTACTTTCGAGGTAGAGAAAGCAAATATCCAAGGGGCACGTTGTTTCATCTTCTTATGATATTCAGCAAAACTAGTCTTAGCTTTATCCCATTCAAGAACAAGATTAGAAGACTTAATTGCCTTCTTAAGCTTAAAGGCAACATCAAATGAATAATAACAGTCAACCAGCAATATCCCGTATAGGATTCCTAATATAAACAAGAAATAAATCGCATTGCTTAGGAAGAAATCGGTTATAAATACAAACCCAGGATGGGCTAGATATCTATATAATGCCCCACATAAACACCAGATAAGAGAGAATTCAGGACATATGATTCCCATAATATTAAGAGGTCTATTCGTATAATCCCATAATTTGATATTCATTCCCTTGATAAAGATAATCCCTGCGATGAATTCAACTAAAGTCATGGCAAGTCCAATTGCAATAATGCAGAGTACTTCTCCCCAGGCTTTAGATATTGATCCAGAAAAAGTGTAATCAATCGAACATAGGTAATATAGACAAATTACCCCAAATCCATATAAAGGAAGCAATGGGCCAGCTAGAAATCCAGGATTAACCCACTTTTTCATCGAAACAAAACGACGAAAAAATAGTTCAAGAACCCAGCCTCCAACTCCGCCGATTAAAAACAAAATACACAAGCGATAAAATTCCATGACATTATTCTAGAATAAAAGATATACAAAAGCCATTTGATAAAAAGAAAAGAGGGCGTTCGTGTCAATTTGTATGGACTATTTCAGGTAAAAAATCAAAAAATAATGAGGACTTGTAACGATTTAACATTATAAGGCAGTAAAAAAATCGCCTAAGTTATTTAAGCAAATAAACCTAAGCGATTAGAGTTAACTAGGATTTGAAAGCCAATTTTGCAGCTTCATATATTGTCTGGAAGCAAGATTCGACAGTCTTGGATTCATTTTGCAGTAATCCTAAGAATGGTCTATTCCCAGATTCAACCCAGGCATTTTTGATTTCTTCGTCTAAGTATTTTCTTGAAGAAGAATAATCGGTCAATTTGTTAGTTATTGATGACCTAGTTTCTAAGCAAGAAGCAACATAGGTATTTGTTTTATCAATCGAAGAAGTATCGCTATTGTTATAGGCCAAGAAACCGTGTGATTTATTAGTGAAATTTGATAACGACCAATTCGAAACCATTTCTTTAATAAAAGATTTTGCTAATTCTTTTTTCTTGCTAGTAGCAGGAACTGCAATATATTGGTCAGAGCCAATAACATAGCCGACATTCTCTTCTTTCGCATTGCTAAACTTTGGAGTTTTCATTAGCTTTACTTCGAAATTAGAGTTTGAACCAAGATTAAGGGTTTCATTATATAGCCAGTCTCCATTAAACATCATGGCTGCCCTGCCATTAAAGAAACTATTTTGGGCTTGATCTTTACTAAAACTCAAAGAGCCAGAAACATAATTATCTTTGCTAGCAAATAACTCTCTCCAATAAGAAACTACTTCTTTTAATGCGTGATATGGTGAACTTGGATTATTGAAATCAAAGTTTTCTAGCCCATCATAGTTATAAAACTTCTTAACTGCATCATATCCAGCAAGTTGCATCCACCAATTGAAAATACCATAATCGAAATAATCGGTATTTGTTCCAGAGAACACAAATGGTTTGACTGCTGTAGTTTCATCGCCTTCAACTGCAACTGGATTAGAAACAATATTCTTAACCAAATTCAACAATTCATCTGTTGTAGAAGGCACTTCCCATCCGTTAGTTTCAAACATCTTGGCATTGTAATAAATTCCGCCAATTCCATTTGTCCAAGGCAAACGGTAAACATGTTTCTCTCCGTTAGCAGCTTTAAAATATAAATCAGAACGGTATTCACTAGAAACCTTATCGATGAACTTTACTCCATCAACTTCTTCTTCCATCAAATCATCTAGAGCCATGAACTTATTTGTAGCGGCATAAGTTTTCCAACTAGAAGAAGTAGAAATATATAAATCATCCGTATTCTTAGACGAAGCTAAACGCTTGCTGATAAGATTGTTGACTTCATATTTTGCAGTCAAATCAACCTTGTAACCCAGATTCTTTTCTTCCCATTTGGTTACTACATCTTTAATCCATTCATCACCCCAACCGGCTGAATAGACAACAACATTTAGTTGAGTTAAGTCGTCTTGTTTTTGCCCACACGAAGCAAGCGCAGTAGAAAGCAAGACGAATGGAAGACTTAGATAAATTGTACTTTTTTTCATTTTGAAGTTCCTTTCTAATCAAATATTTCAATTAAATTAGTATCTAATATATCTTTAAATTCTAGGCGATTGACATTTCTATTAAATGTATCTAGGTTATTTTCTAATAGCTTGCCATTTAAATAACACCTATGGCCTAAATTATCCTGAACATGTTTAATCCTAATTTCCTTACCTTTATAGATCAAACCTAGACTAGATTCTTTAAATGGGGAATAAGAAGACGGATTTAGTTCTATATGATCTAATTTTGGATTAAAGCCGAAGATATTCCTAACAAAACATTTTAATAAAGTCGAGCTAGATCCGGTAAACCAATCGTTCATGGAATCTCCATCTAAATTCAATTCTTTATTATAGGAATACGAATTAGGCATAACAAATGGGGTTGTTGTAATAAATTCATGATTTATTGGCAAGACCTTCATTATTTCTTTCATTGCCCAGACAGGTTCATTAGCAATAAAAAGTGAATCGATTGCAAATATAGCCCCATGGATATAAGTCGCTGCGTTTTCAGCCGTACCAATTGGCAAATTAACTATACGTCCCACTTCTTTTGCATCTTTATCGAATCCTGGATTAAAAGTATGGAAACCATATTTTCCTTCTAAATGGGAATAATTCTCTAATGCGAACTTGGAATAAAGAGGATATTTAGAAGCAAACGAAGAAAGATAATAGAAAGCATTCGAAGTAAGAGCATATCTATTTTTATTATCTACATCATTAAAGGAACCGACGTAGAAAGATTTATTATTACCCCATCCGTGAACAATCCTATATTCATTGTTTTTCTTAATTATAATATTGTCCAAAATTCCTTTTTCTAATCTAGAAATCGTCTTATCTATATCGATTGAAGATTTGCTATCAGCATAAGAAGAAATCTCCTTGAATAAATTAAGGGCTTTATATAGTTGGAAACTAGCCATTGAAGATACGCCATTCCCAAACTTAGAATCATCTTCACATTTTCCTAGTCCATCAATCGCATCATTCCAATCCCCATATAAAGTTTTTAAACAGGAAGTTTCTTCATCTATATTGGATGCTAAATAAGACATGATTCTATCAAGATGGTCATAGACTGAGCTAGTTTCTTCCAAACAATAGGCAATAGATCCATCTATCTTTATAAATGGAATTTCTTTAGAAAGGATATCGAAATCACCTGTATACGCTAAATATTGATAAAAAGCATCAATAATCCATAAGCCCTGATCAATAAATTCCCTCGAATCAATCCTAATGTGGTCAACTCCATTTTCTTTATGGGCAAATTGTCTTGGAGAACGTCCAGAAATATCTAAATAGCCTAAACAGTCTAGTAATTTTTCTTTTGCTTCGATAGGAGAATAAATAACCTGAGCTTCTATTGCTTGATAAATATCCCTGACTCCAAGCATCATTAAAGTTGAATTCTTGCAAGTCGCACAGTATTGAACCTGCTTGATTAAATTTTCCATAAAAGAAGAGAGCCTTTTTCCTTCTTTTGAAGAGAATTCAAATTTAAAAGATGGTGGGATGGAAGAGAAATTATTATGATCTTTTATATATTCAAAACAGGATTTTATATAAGGTAATTCTTTTTTATTTATATCCTTGCTTAAACAATAACCAAATTCAATTTCTTCATTTGGTTTCAAATTGAATTTGATGATATCACCTGCTATGGAAGTATCTGCAAAAACTGTAAGAAGTTTAGAAGAGGAAAACTCCCCTTTTATAAGACTAGAAGATGCTTCTAGGCGATTGTTTTTGCCACCACAATAGATGGATCTAGAGGTAGTTATATCTACTTTTGCTTCTTTATCCATAGCAAACGAATAGTTATATTCATTGCTCAAATGAATTGTTCTAGATAGATCTTCTACTGTTTCAAAATGATACACGCCTTGCTTATATTCACATTTCTTAAACCATTTAGTTTCAATGCTAGAAGAATTTGAATGCATCAACATTGGATTAAAATACATCGAAGAATATAAACTTCTAGTTGATTTGGAATTATTAGAAGCATTGCATTCAATTAATAATTCCTTATCCTTGCTTAGCCCTATTCTAGAGGCATATCTAATTCCGTTCTTTTTTAATATGTAAATTACATATCCATCTTTAAAGACAGTATAACGGGTAACTCCTTTTTCTAGATTGTTCTTATTAAAATCAAATAATGAATATGGAATATAGCTTTCATCATTTCTAATACCTAGGAAGAAGGAAAGAAAATTATTCTCTCCATCAATGTTTTCTGGAATTAGGAAGAAGGAAGATTCATTTAAGGATATCTTTCCATTTTGAAGTGCCCATAAAGTAAGCCCATCTACCGAATATGGCTTTCTTGTTAAAGAAATTGGAGAAGATAAAGATAATATCCCGTCTTTTATAAAATACGAGGAAGAAGGAAGAGAAGCTTCTTTCTTTTTTAAAGCGCTTTTTATCTCTATCTCTAATTGTTCTAATTCTAATTTAAAATCCATATTTAACCCATTCTAGAAACGAATTCTTTGATACGGCTTTCTTCTTTAATCAATAAATCCTTATTATCTAATTCTAGATATAGCCTTAACACAGGCTCTGTATTAGATAATCTCAATAGTCCCCATTCATGTGGAGAGAAATAATATTTGAAGTTCCTATCAATGTGTTCTTTCTTTAACAAAGGGATATCAAATTCAGGATTATTGTTCTCTAGGTACTTTTCAATGTAATTCTCTTTGGAAGAAGGATATTCGACAAAAGATTCAAATTCAAATGATTTATAGGAGGCAAATTCTTTTACTTCCTTTACGATTTCAGATACTGGTTTATCCATATCATCCATCATATTTAGGAATAATGTTAAGGCAAAAGTTGTATCTTTCCCTTTTAGATAGCCTCTAACTGTAAGACCCCCGCTACTTTCGCCGCCTAAAAGAGCATTAGTATCGGCCATGCCTCTAGTTACATTTTTAAATCCGACATCAACTTCATGACATTTTTGACCTAGGGCAATAGCTAAATCATCAAGAAGGAAACTAGAAGCAACGTTTCTAACTACATCGCCTTTCTCTCCCTTAACCTTAACCAAGTAATAATAAATGCATGCCATAGTTTCATTTGGAGAAACAAAATTGCCTTTTTCATCAATTACGGCAAGTCTATCCGCATCTGAATCGGCAGAGAAACCTACATCATATTTATCTTCTTTAACTATATTAATAAGATCTTTTAAGTTACACGGAATTGGATTAGGTAACTTACCCCCAAAATTAGTATCGTGTTCTGGATTCAATACCAATGGGTCTTCGATTCCTATTTCTTTTAATATAGGTAAGATAGAATCAATCCCAGTCCCATAGATATTGTCATAGGCAACTTTGATGTTGTGGTTTAACTTTTTCTTTGAGAATTTAAGGATATTAGAAATATATTCTGGAAGAGGATTAAATTTAGTTATTAAAGAATAGCATTCATCCTTAAATTCAGGGATAGATGCAATTGAATCAACTTTCTTTTCAACTTTTTTGGTAAAAGCTTCATCAGCATCATAACCGCCTTTGGTAAAAAGTTTTACCCCATTAAAAGTAGATGGATTATGGCTAGCCGTAATCATTATTCCATAATCATTATCTCTAGCCATCGTATGATAAATTGCTGCAGGTGTTGGAGAGTCGGTATTTGATAGATAAACTCTTATATTATGGCTAGCTAAAACCTTGGCCATTTCTAATCCAGCTTCAGGGGAATAATTCCTTCTATCGTAACAAATCACTACTTCTTTTTTGGCATTTTCTTCTTCGATAATCAAAGAAAGTGTCTCAGCTACTAACCTTACGTTTTCTTTGTTGAAGGCTTCGCCTATTATTCCTCGAAACCCGCCTGTTCCAAACTTTATCTTTTCCATAACTATATTATTTCACTTTATTAAAAAATATTAAATATCAAAATTTTACTTCTTAATTTTAGTTAGATTTTATTTGATATTTTTCTAAGGTTATTTGCTTGGTGTTCTTATCGAAAATCGATACGTGGTCTTCACCAATTAAAGATATCTTGCTTGAATCAATATTTAAATAAACCTCTTGCCCTTCTTTTAATTTTGCATCTTTTAAATATATGCAAGTCACATCATCGTAAAAGCTGGAATTCAAATCATCTAATTCGATTCTAGAATACTTATTATCATTAAGCATTCCTTTGCCCTTTACTTTCCCTTTTATTCCGGTTTGGCCAAGTGAAATGGCATCTTTATTAAATTCTAAAGTTGCTCTATGTATTGAATCTAGATATTGCTCATTAAGAGTAGAAACATCTATATCATCTAAGCATATCTTTAAATGTGGATTGAAGATGAAGAAGAGTTTATTGCCTTCAACACTTACATAACCATTTATCTTATTTAAAGAGGCCCTTGGGGTAATCATTATGGATTTTTCGCCTTCATTATCTTCGAATATATGCAATTTATGGATATTGAAATCAATATCTATTGTGTCCCCATTACTAATGGATTCGCTTCTATCGCTTTTGATTACAATCGAAGTAGGAGAATCTCTTAATGATCCTTCTTCTTCAAGGTTTAAATTGCAGTAAAGAAGAGTTTCATTGCCAAGAATTTCTTTTATTCCGACTTTAGCTTTGAACATTCCCTTTTCTTTTATAGAAATATCATCAGGACGGATACCTATTATCGCTTTGTGAGTATTACCATCTAGATAATTATGATCTATTTCTCTTAGGTCTTCCTTTTTGAGTTTCATAGAAAAGGAGCCAAAATCAATATTTACATGCTTGCTAACATAAGTTAAATTAGCTTCAAAGAAATTCATTTGAGGAGTTCCTAAAAAGCCTGCAACAAATCTATTCTTTGGGAAGTCAAATAAATTGGAAGGAGTGTCTATTTGTTGGATTACGCCTTTTCTCATAACAACAATTCTAGTACCCATAGTCATAGCCTCGACTTGGTCATGGGTAACATAAATAAAAGTCGTATGGAGCTTTTCGTATAATCTAGATATTTCAACTCTAGTAGATGCTCTTAATTTGGCATCAAGATTAGATAGAGGTTCATCAAGAAGGAATACTTTCGGAGTCCTTACTATCGCTCTTCCAAGTGCTACACGCTGTCTTTGTCCACCTGACATTGCACCTGGTTTTCTATCTAAAATATCTTCAATCGAAAGGATTTTCGCAGCTTCTTTAATACGTCTATCAATTTCTTCTTTTGGAACATGCCTGTTTTTAAGACCGAAGGCCATGTTTTTATAAGCACTCATATGAGGATAAAGGGCATAGTTTTGGAAAACCATGGCAATATCACGGAAATTGCTTTCGACATCATTGACTCTTTCTCCATCGAGATAGAGATCTCCGCTAGTAATGTCTTCTAATCCGGCAATCATTCTTAAAGTTGTGGATTTGCCGCATCCAGAAGGTCCAACGAAAACAATGAATTCATTATCTTCTATCGAAAGATTGAAATCATTGACGGCCATTAAATCTTGGTCTTTCCTTTTCTTTCCTTTATATACTTTGCAAACATGATCTAGTCTTAATGTTTCCATAAAAACTCCTTACAAAACTTCTTCTTTTTTGACTGCGTTATTGAAAATATAGGTGATGCCTAATTGCTTTGCTCCTAGGAATAATGCTTCTTCATTATCCAAGCCAAATTTAAGCAAACAGCCGTTCATCGAAGCAAACCCTTTTCTAACAGCGGCAAAATAATCAGCTCCGAATTCATTGACCCTGCCGGAAATTACAATTGTATCTAAATCCAACACGGAATTGATTTTATCTAAACCTATTCCTAGATTAAATCCAGATTCTAGTACAATCTGCCTTACTTTTTCATTACCTTGGTTAAAAGAAGAAACAATGTCGGCCGTATGAGGTCTAAAGCCTAATATAGGCTCAATCTTATCCTTTAGGTAACGAATAGAACACAAATCATCGATATTTGCATAAGAACTTCCGTTTTCTATCATTACCCTTCCAATTTCGCCAGAATATCCTCTTAATCCATAAAGGATATTACCTTTGCTTTGAAAGCATCCACCTAATCCATAATCAACATAGGTCAACATTCCAAATTCCGAATTATCGAAATTCCCATTAGCAAGTTCGCCCTGCATTAAAATCTTGGTATCATTTTCTATTTTTACAGGGCAAGAGAATGCATTTGAGAATATCTTTTCTAGCTTGTTATCGCTAGAAAATAAGCTTGCATCAAACTGCGATCCAACTTGGAGTTCGCCGCTTACTTTATTAACAAGTCCGGGCATACACAAAACCGTATAACGTACATTAAGTGGTCC
>JALEUF010000192.1 GCA_022781015.1 Caryophanales bacterium | reverse complement strand
GCCAAAATGATATAAGATTATTTTATAGATTAGAAAGAGGATTGATATGTTATATATTGGAGTCGATATAGGTGGGACTTCCATCAAATGTGGATTTGTAGATGAAAAGGGCAATATCCTTCATCGTTTTGGTTTTAAAATCGTCCATGATGAAGAACAAGAAGAAACAATTAGAAGATTAGGGAAACTAATTGTTGATAATATTTCTAGTTTTGGAAAGAAAAAAGAAGATTTCGCCGGGATTGGAATGGGTTGCCCTGGATCAATAAATTCTACTACAGGTGTATGTTGCTTTTCTAATAACCTTCACTGGAACAATAATGAAGTAGTTAGGATTATCGAAGAAGTTACTTCAATGAAAGCCAAGCTTTCTAATGATGCGAATGTAGCAATGCTAGGAGAGGCGACTTTCGGGGCTGGCAAGGATTTTAATAGCTCAATTTTATTGACCCTAGGCACCGGAGTAGGGGGAGGCATATATCTAAATGGCCACCTTTATGAAGGAAATGAAGGCAAAGGGGCCGAAATGGGACATATGATTATTGAAAAGGATGGTTATCCTTGTACATGTGGACTTAAAGGTTGCTTAGAGGCCTATGCTTCTGTTACAGGATTAATCAGAATGAGCAAAGATGAAATGAAACGTAACCCTAAGTCAATGATGTGGGATTTTGTTAAGGGGAATATTGATGAAGTAGATGGCAGGACTGCCTTTGAATGTTCTAAAAAGGGAGACGAATCTGCGATTAAGGTCGTGGAATTATATGAAGACTACCTAACCATTGGATTAATCAATTATTCGAATATATTTAGACCGGATGCGATTATATTAGGTGGAGGGGTATCTAACCAAAAAGAATACCTTACTTCTGCTCTTACTAAGAAACTTGCTTCCTATAATTATGGATTCAAAGGGACTCCAGAAGTAAAAATAGTTGTTTCTAATCTTGGGAATGATGCCGGGATTCTAGGAGCGGCTGCCTTATTTTTCTAATTGAAGCGACCCGTGTATTTAAATTCATCACTTTTTAGCATAAGACAAGAAAAGATATACAACCTAGAGTTTTTCTTAATTAAAAAGTGCTTATTTTCCTTATTTTGAATATTTATGGTTTATTTTCTCATTTCATTCTATAAAATAATGTTTGTTGAGGCAAATTTATGCGCATTTTAATTGCAGATGATGAAAAAGAATTCGTTAAGGCTTTATCCGTCCTTCTAAGAAATGCCAACTATTCGGTCGACTTTGCTCTAGATGGAGAAGAAGCCATGGATTGTTTGCATGGGGCTAGTTATGACGCGGTCATTCTAGACATCAATATGCCAAAGATGAATGGTTATGACGTTTTGAAGCAAATGAGGAAAGAAGGAATCAAGACACCTGTTATTTTCCTAACTGCTAGAAGCCAGATTGATGACAAGATCGAAGGATTCAATTTAGGTGCGGATGATTATTTACCAAAGCCATTCTCTACTGATGAACTTATCGTTAGACTTCGTGCCATTATCATTAGAAGCCAAGGCGGAGTCGGGAACCTATTGAAGTTTGGCGATTTGACTCTTGACCTAGCCAAATACAAATTATATTGTGGGGAATCTTTCCTTTCCTTATCCAACAAGGAATTCCAAATCATGGAATTATTACTAAGTTCCCCAGAAACAGTACATTCTTCCCAACAAATATTAGAATCAGCCTGGGATTTTGATTCAGAGACCGATTTCTCTTCTGTTTGGGTATATATATCTTCCTTAAGAAAGAAATTAGTCCAGTTAGGGTCTAAAGTCGTAATCAAATCCAATAGAGGCGCCGGTTATTCTTTAGACATGCCAAATGATTTATAAACTAAGAAGAAGGATATCAATTTTAATTTCAGGGGTTTCTTTTGCCATATTGTTTTTGATTTGCCTTATCTTGAATTTATCTATTACCTTTAGGACTGAAGCAACATTAAAAAGCTATATCAATACAATATATGAGTCATCAACCTCATCTAGTAGCATTCATGATAGTTCTTCCTTTTTGCCTAGGTATTTCACGGGTTTTATTTTAAAAGGACATGAAAACGAGATCCAAAAATATACCTATATTGATAAAAACCAATTCTTCTATTCTGATTATAGCCATATGAAGGCAATGGTAAATGAAGCCTATTATAAAAAGGATGATTTCAATAGGATTGATTTTTCCTATGGAAGTAGGTTTGAGGAAAAGGAAAGGTATTATTTTGTATTTGTCGAGGCAAGAAGCGATATAGCGGTCATGGATGCAACATTATATTCATCCATATGCGTATCTATTGTTACTTTTGCTTCCATTACTTTGATTGGATCCTTGCTTGCTGCTAAAGCTGTAGCCCCTTATGAAGAATTAGAAAAGAAAGAACAATCATTCTTGACCGATGCCTCGCATGAATTAAAGACCCCGTTAGCCATAATAAGTGCGAATACGGATGTACTTGATATTACTTATCCAAATGATGAATATATCCAGTCAACCAAATCCCAGATCAAAAGATTATCGACTCTTATTAATAACATGGTCTCCTTGTTTAAAAGCAGGGAATACATCAATAAAGGTAAATTCGAGGAAATAGATTTAACTGAATTGCTTCTAGATTCGTGTGTCCCTTTCAAGCCAAACTTCCTCTCTAAGGGAGTAAAGGTTACTTCTTCTATTGCAGAAGGGGTAAAAATAAAGGCTAATGGAGAATCATTAGCAAAGCTATTTTCCATTCTAGTAGAAAATGCGACCAAATATGTTAATGAT
>JALEUF010000130.1 GCA_022781015.1 Caryophanales bacterium | reverse complement strand
CCAACAACATAATCAAAACGAATCTTACTGATCATAAAGGCGTCCAAAACACCAGCAGCATATATGCCTCTAGTGCCTCCCCCTTGTATTACTAATGCCTTCTCCATATCTAAATTTCCCTATGTATTTAAAAATTATATTATTTTAAGTGGCTCTAAAAAAGGCTAAAACTGCACAACTTTTTCCTTTAGAAAAACTAAAAAAGCCAATTATGTTTTTATAAAGACATTTTAAATGTCATAATAAGCCCATGAGAAACAAAAAATCCTTAATATTTATCGCATTTGGAGCCCTTTTATTAGTAGCTTGCTCCGCACCTAGCCAATCGTCTTCTAATACAAGTTCAAGTGAACAAACTACTACTTCTTCTATTGTTACTACATCTACTTCGACTTCAACTAGTTCTAGTGAAAGCATCAAATTAGACGGCAACGAAAAGAAATTCAAATTCTACTGTGTAAATGATTTTCATGGAGCCATCTTAGAAGGTGAATCCAATAAAGGCCATGAAGCCGGGATAAAGAAATATTTCGGTGAATTAAAAAGATTAAAAGAAGAAGACCCAGAACATTCAATTCTTTTATCGGCTGGAGATATGTGGCAAGGGTCTCTAGAATCCAATTATTATTATGGGGAAAGTGTTGTTGAAGCCATGAATGAAACAGGATTCGATGCGATGGCGCTAGGCAATCATGAATTCGATTATGGTCAGGAACGCATATTCAAAAATCTAGAAAAAGCCAATTTCCCGTTCCTAGCAGGAAATATAGTCAAATGGGATAACGGCTATACCCAAACAAAATGGGACGATAGAATCAAAGGCTCGATTACTTTGACTAAAGATGGGGTAAAAATCGGAATAGTTGGAATGATTGGAACTGGCCAAACAACTTCCATAATGTCGAAAAATGTCGAGGATATCGGTTTTGCTAATTCCGCTAACTACGCTAGATTAGAAGCCAATAAATTAAAGAAAGAAGGATGTGAAATCGTAGTATTAGCCATCCATGATTCTTATAGCGCCGTCGCTAATATTTCTAATCTAAAGAATTACTTCGATGGAGTCTTTACAGCTCATACCCATACCCAAGAAGAATACTTTTTAGACGGGGTGCCAGTTGTCCAGTCTCAAAGTAACGGCACTGCTTATTCTTATTTTGAATTAACTTATAATGATGGGGTTACTGCTTGCTTAAATAATTCATACAGAATGGTTCCTTATTCATCTTCTTGGAGCGAAGATGCTGCTATCTCTGCCGTTGTAGATAAATATATTAAGGACAAGGCTTTTCTAGATAAATCAACTTCTGTTGCAGGAACTCTTGCTGGAAGTTATCTCTCTTCAAATAAAGTAGCAGTTTTAGGTTGTGCCGCAATTTATAATGAATATAAAGATCTAGGAGTCCAATTTGCTATTGAAAATAGTCAAAGGGCATCGTTGCAGCAAGGAGTAATAACCTACTCAAATATTTATAAAGCAACTCCATTCATGAATGAAATCGTTATAGCAAGGGCCAAAGGAATTGAAATTGCATCGACTTTTAACCGCAATTGTTATTATCCTAGAAACTTTAAGCTAGAAAATACCGAAACATATACATTTGCAGTCATTGATTATCTCTATTTCCATCAAAATGAAAGCAAGCAATATAACTATTTCTATGGGCTCGGCAAGGGAAGAGTCGAAACTTTAGAAATAAAGAAAACATATCCATTCGATTTGACTTTCAAATATATAAAGAACCAACCTAATTCCACTATAAACGCCAGAGACTATATATGAAAAAAGACGGCAATAACGAAAACAAATGGCTATATGTCTTCCCCATTATTATTGGGTTAGTAGCCATTTGTACTTTGTTAGGAATTATATTTTTCGGCGGTAGATAATTATTTATCGCTTAATTTTAGGATTGGAGAATATAAATCTACTCTTCTATCCCTAAATACACCCCAGTCTCTTCTTTCTTTTTCGATTAACTCGAAATCGAATTCATGATAAAGGATTCCTTCTTCGTTTCTAGAAAGTTCTTCTACCTTATTTCCGTATTCATCAGAAATAAAGCTAGAGCCAAAGAAAGTCATGGAAGAGTTTCCATTAGTTTCTATTCCAATTCTATTAGCGGCAAGGACTGGAACAATATTGGCACCTGCGTGGCCTCTCATGACATTTTGCCAATGGTCTTTGGAGTCTTTATCAAGGACAGGTTCGCTTCCAATGGCAGTTGGATAGCAAATGATATCCGCACCTTTTAAAGCTAATATCCTTGCACATTCAGGGAACCATTGATCCCAGCAAATGCCGATTCCAATCTTCCCGATTGAAGTAGCAAATGTCATGAAGCCAGTATCGCCTGGAGTGAAATAGAACTTCTCTTCATAACATTCACCAGTTGGGATATGAGACTTCCTATAGATACCTAATATATTTCCACTTTCATCAATAACAGCTAAGGAATTGAAGTAGCAGTTATTGTCTTTTTCAAAGAAAGAAATAGGAAGGATAACATGGTTTTCTTTAGCAACTTTTTTGAAGTGTTCTAAGGTCTTGCTAGAAGAAGCAACTTCTGCCAAATCAAAATAATCATAATTTTCAACTTGGCAAAAATAATGACGTTCAAAAAGTTCAGGAAGAAGAATTAATTTAGCCCCTTCCTTGCTAGCTTTTTGGATAAAAGAATCAACTTTTGCAATATTTTCTTCGTAAACTGAAGACATTTGCATTTGGACTAAAGCGACTTTTGTTTTCATTTATTGACCTCCGGTATCTGCATTGTAATGCAATGAATGTTCCCTCCACCAAGTAATATTTCTCTTGTATTTATTTGATGAATTTTCTTCTTTGGATAAAGCTTCTTAAATAATTCTAAGGCTTCTTCATCTTCCTTGACTCCAAACGCCGGAAGGATAATGAAGTTCTTGCCTTGATAGTAATTAACATAAGAAGCAGATAATCTATCATCGCCCATTCTTGGCTTAGCTTCGAATTTGCTCTTTTCTATTCCTTTAGATTCCTCTTCTGACATATATAAAGGAGGGTTTGGAAGCATAGCCTTATGGATTTCTAAATGTTTCCCTCTAGCATCAGTTGCATTAGCCAACGCTTCATAAGTTTCCTTACAATATTCATATTGAGGGTCATCTTGATTATCAGTCCACGCCATCACAACTACACCTGGCTTAACAAATGCGACCATGTTATCGACGTGTTCATTTGTTTCATCCATATAGATTCCATGTGGAACCCATATCACTTTTTCTAGAGATAAATATTCTTTTAGGACTTCTTCTATTTCTTCTTTTCTTAAAGTTGGGTTTCTTCCTTTGGAAAGAAGACAGGCTTCTGTAACTATTGCAGTACCCTTGCCATCAAAAGCAATCGATCCACCTTCAAAGACAAAAGAGTTAAGACGGTAATCGCTAATCTTGTATTTCTTGTCGAATGTTGAAGTTAATTTATCATCGTCTTGGTAGTTTGAATAAAGTCCATCGACTTCTCCACCCCAGGCATTAAATCTAAAGTCAACCCCACGAATAGTTTTGCCGTTGGTTAGATATATACCCATGTTATCTCTAGCCCAGGAATCGTTATATCTAATCTTCAAGAGTTCGACATTTTTCATCCCTTTATACGAAGAAGCGACCCTTTCATATATTAAAGGATGGACACCTACTATAACTTTTTCATGTTTAGAAATAGCTTCGATTACCTGTTTATAGTTAGCCAAAGCAGGAACGGCATCATCTCTCCAAGTATCTTTTCTATATGGAAGAAGGATTACGGTAGCCTTATGCTTTTCCCCTTCAAAAGGAAGCTTAAAACCATCTCCAGATGGGGTAGTCCTTCTATTTTCCCTATAGTCATTAAGACGTTTTTGATAGATTGGGAATTTCTTCCATTTCTCGTTATCTACAACTTCAAAACCATCGGGATAGTTACTTAAAATCGTGATACCTGAAGTTTTATAGAATTTAACCCTATCTATTAGTTCTTTTGTCCAGACTTCACCTGGAATAATAAGCGGAATCCCTGGCGGATAAATCATGACCATTTCCTTAGAAATCATTCCAAGGCAATTATCGATTTTAGCAATCTTTCCATCGGCGTGGAAAGCAACTCTAGGACGAATGAGCATGAATGGGAAAGAGGAATCAAAACGATGATCAGCATAAGTAATTTCTGGACGGAAGTGCTTGCTTGAAATATCTTTTAAAGCCTCGATTAATCTATCCACGTGCTCTTTCTTTGTTCCAATAGCAAATATAGCTAAGACGGCATAGGTCTCTGCTAATTCAAGTTGGATATCATAATCTTTCTTAATCAAATAATATAATTGGAATCCATCAATATCTAATCTATCAAGCCCGATAACTAACTTGGATTGGTCATAGTCGAATGATCCGTGTTCAAGGAAATGCTTTTTATCTTCAACAACAAATCCAGGAATCTTATCAATCTCTTCTTTTGCATATTCAGCTAACCCATATACTCGTTCTTGGTCTTCTTTGCCATTTGTAGCCATATATGATCTAGCCGCGTCAATTGTAGCCATTAATATCATTGATGGGGAAGTTGTATTAATAATATTTAATGCTCTTTGAATATCATAACGAGAGAACATCTTTCCCTTTAATAATAAGACTGAGGCTTGAGTTAATGAGCCTGCGGTTTTATGAAGAGAAACGCTAGACATATCAGCCCCTGCATCCATTGCAGTCAAAGGAGAGCCTTCGGCGTGGAAATAATAATGGGCCCCGTGTGCTTCATCTACTAAAACAGCCATCTTATGTTCGTGGGCAATTTCAACAATGCTCTTTAAATCAGAAACTGAACCAAAATAAGTTGGATTGATTACAAAAACAGCCTTAGCAGAAGGATATTTCAATATAGCCTTTTTATATTCTTCAACAGAAGGTTGGTTAGCAATCTCTAAGTCGTTATCAATTTCAGGCATGACAAATACAGGAACTGCCCCGCTTAAAATAAGAGCGTTGATTATTGATTTATGGACATTACGAGGAAGTATTATTTTTTCTCCAGCCTTAACAGATGCTAGAATCATTGCAATGATTCCCGAAGAAGTTCCATTAATCAAAAAGAACGCTTCGTCGGCATTAGTTGCCTCTGCAAGTAATTTTTCAGCCTGCAAAAGAGGTCCGTGAGGTTTAGCTAGATTATCAGTTCCGATTGGAGCATTAATATCACATCTATAAAGTTTCTTTCCAAAGAAAGCAGTAGCTTTATTATTGATATTTCCCATATGATGTCCAGGAACATCAAACGGTACTACATCTTTTTTTACATAACGTTTTAGACAGTCAAGGAACGGTGTCCTTCTTTGATCAAGTTTTCCCATAACGCTAAAAGGATACTATTAATATCTCTTTAGAGATAGCACTTTTTTATTAAGGTAATAAGCCAAGTTGGACAAGTGCCAAATAAACGCCATTTTCTCCTACTTTTGATGTTACTAAAGTTGCTCTTTTTTTAACTTCTTCTTTGCCGTTTCCCATGCAAACAAAAACTCCGGTTTCATCCGCCATGGAAATATCTTGAATATCATCACCAAAAGAAACACATTCTTCTTTTAATAGGCCAAGCTCATCTCTTATTGCTTTTATTCCCTCACCCTTTTCATGCCTGCCACCATTTATATCAACGCCACATTCAGCAAATCTAAAGAAAGATAGATTAGGAAAAGCTTTCATAAAGATATCATCATATTTATCTGGAGCATATAAAAGAGTGCCTGTTACTTCTTCATTTGAATAAGAATGAATGGTAGGACAATCATCATGAAATATCTCTTGGTAAGATTTATAGAATTCATTTGGAGGAGCAATTAAAAATCTAGACCACGGGGTAACCATCTGCATTGTTAAATCATTCTTTAATACTAAGGAGGATAATTTAACTAAATCCTCATGCTCCATCAAAGTCTTTCTAACTACATGGTCCTTACCAATTACGGCAAAAGCACCTGCGCTAGAAATAAATCCATCCCATTCAATTCCAAGGTTGTATAAACCGAAAGAGAATATAGATTCAGTATTTCTAGCTGAACAAATAAATACTTTTATTCCTTTTTCTTTTAGTTTTTTAATTCCTTCGATTGCAGTAGGAACAAAACGTTTTGCCTCATGATCATAAAGAGTCCAATCGATATCAAAAAATACAGCTTTAATCATTGTTAAACCTCAGTTTTCTATTTAATTCATTTAATAAATCTTTATCGGCCTTAGATATACTTCTATCAAAGTTAAGCAAGCCGTTTATTTCTCCTTCTACATCGCTTAGTTGGGTATAGATAGCAATACTTAAACCATTATTTTCCTTGCAAGGAATTACTTCATTTAGATACACGCCCTTAATCTTTTTGTTTAATTCTTCTTTGGTTTTACACTTTCCATAGCCAAAATGCTTCTTATTGACCTTGCTGGCTTCGAATGAATAACCTCCAAATTCAGTTAAGGAAGTAATCCTATTATCTTTAGGCTTGATTTTAATCTTTTTGAAATAGATGTGCCTCGAATAAAAATCACCACATCCTTGATCATACCAACCAGAAGTCGAATCCAATAATCTCCCATTTAAGTTAGGCTTACATTCATTTGATAATCTAACCGCATCAAATTGGCCCCAGCCTTCATTAAATAAAGTAAATATTGCAATGCAGGTTTGATTTTGGAAATGAGTTAAAAAAGGAGTAATGCTGCTTTCGAAGAAATAACGAGACTCCTTCAACTTCCTTCCAAGCAAAGAATAGGTTTTCGTGTCATTGAATTTATAACTTATAAATGGAGCTGTATAAATTAAGAAATCCTTATATTTAGCCCCTCCGTTAACAAAATCCTGCATGACAATCATGCCCAATTTATCGCATAGGTAATAAAACATATTCATCTCGACTTTAATATGTTTTCTAAGGCAATTAAAACCGTATGATTTCATTGCCCTAATGTCATTTTCATAATCTTCAAAGGAAGATGGAGTTAAACCTCCCTTAGGAAAATATCCTTGGTCAAGAACTCCACTAAGGAAATAAGGCTTGTTATTTAAGGCAAAAACATTATGTCCTTTATATTGAATAGAAGAGAATTTCCTGAATCCAAAAGAAGAAAAGACTTCATCATCATTACCAAATATCCTAATCGAATATAAAGAAGGTTCTTCTGGGCTCCAAGGGTAGAAAAAGGAAGAAAAATCAATACATGCCTCCCCTTCTTTTGAAAAAATAGCCTTAGTAAGAAGGTTGTTATCATTACTTATCTCAATCGATATTTCTTCATTGTTACCAGGATAATCAATTTTGAATGTAGCTTTCTTTAAATCATAATCCTGATCTATTTTTAAGGACTTAATATATTGATCTGGCACCGCTTCAATATAGACACTGCCATAAATCCCACTAGTAGGTGTATACCATATCCCTTTATTTTTGTTGCATTGTTTGCCTCTAGGATAGATTGGAGAATCGGTATCATCAGAACAAATAACTTCAATAACATTTTCTCCTTGGCATTTACCTAAGTCGAATTCAAAAGGTAAATAGCCGCCAAAGTTAGTTCCTAGATATTTCTTGTTAAAATAAACATGGCTAACTTGATCAACGTTTTCAAAATGAAGGATCAATCGATAATTTTCATATTCTTTAGGGACAACAAAAGACTTTTTATAATGTAAGAAATCATCTTTTGATATCCTTTTATTTATCCCTGATAATTCAGTTTCGACCGAATACGGAACAAGTATTTTTTCATTGTAAGAAGAGGGAAATCCAGCTTGCTTATCAATAATAAAATCCCATTCGCCATTAAGGCTAAAGTATCTTTTTCTTTCAAAGTAAGGATTTGGGTGTCTAGAAAGCGGTATTTTTTCCATACATTTTATTTTAGCAAAATAAATACTATTTATAACAAGTGATATACTAAATATGTATGGAACTTAACGAAATTCAAACTAAATTATCATCTCTAAATGTCGACGGCTATCTTTGCATCGATTATGAATGTAAAAATACTGCCCTAATATCTTTAATTGGAAGAAGGATGCTTACTAGAAAGCTTCTTTGCTTTATTCCCAAAGAAGGAAAGGCAACTTTAATAACACACATTATCGATACAGTCTATCTAAAAGATGAACTAGTAACATCTCAATTTGATTTGCTTGTCTACAAGACTTGGGAAGAGATGTTAGAGTTAGAAACTAAGTTATTAAAAGATAAGAAAAAAATAATGATGGATGTTTCTTCTAATGGTTTATTGATGAGAATTTCCACTGCCGATTATGGTTCGGTTTCTTTTGTTAAAAACTTAGGAATTGAAATTGTTTCTAGCGGAGATTTGCTCCAGTCATTAACTGCAGTTTTGACTGAAAAACAATATGAAAATGAGCTTGATGCATGCAAGAAAACCCTGCAAATCAAGGATGAAGCTTTTAAAATGATTAAATTGGAGATAGAAGAATTTGGGCAAACAAACGAATATAAAATCCAACAATATATTGCTAGAAGATTTAATGAAGAAGGAATGACTTTTGATGATCCTCCTTTAGTCGCAACAGGTAAAAATGCTTCTAACCCGCACTACTCACCTACTGAAGATAATTTCGGGATCATCAAGGAAGGTGATTTAGTCTTAATTGATATGTGGGCTAAAAACGATAATGAAGATGGGGTATATGCCGACATCACTTGGATGGGTTATGTTGGAAATGAAATCCCTCAAGTATATAAAGATAGATTTGAAATAGTAAAAGCGGCTAGAGATGGAGTAATATCATTTCTAAAAGAAGAGCTTCCAAAAAGAAAAGTATATGCTTTTGAAGCTGATGATGTGGCTAGAGAAATAATAACAAAGGCAGGGTATGGAGAATATTTTACCCATAGAGTTGGGCATAATATTGCGGTTGATGTTTCTCCTCATGGGCCCGGTGCAAATCTAGACAATTACGAAACCCACGATGAAAGAACCCTTATGGAGGGGACTAGTTTCTCAGATGAGCCAGGTATATATGCCGAAGACTTCGGAATGAGAAGCGAAACAAATTTACATATAAGAAATAATAAACTTGAGGTCGTTGCAGGGCTTCAAGATGAAATAATCCCAATAATGAAGCTTTAATCAGACATTCTTTCGATTAATTTCTTAATTTCTTCGACCTTTTGGTCCATTTCTTCAGTGGGACAATTCCTAACGCAACAAGCCAAATGAGCGCTTAAAACCTCGGAATTAGCCTTTCTTAATATTGAAATAGTAGCCAAAAGTTGATTGGAGATATCGACGCAATAATCGTCATCTTCAATCATTTTCATGATGCCATCAAGTTGACCTCTGGCAATTTGAATATATCGATTAATTTTCTTATGGTCGGCTTTCATTTACTTAATGTCCGTAACAGTATATCCAACATCAGAAATGGCTTTTTTGATTGATTCTGGATCAATGCCATCTTTAGATTTGATTACGGCTTCTTTCTTTTCAAGGTTAACATTAACAGACTTCACGCCTTTGATTGATTTAAGGGCATCGGTTGCGTGAGCAACGCAGTGCATGCACTTCATCCCTTCAATAGTAACGACTTGTTTAACTCCACCAAATAACATCTTTTCACTCCTTATTTTTTAAATAATTTAATCCTCAATGCATTTAGGACAACCGTAATGGATGAAAATGACATCGCTAGAGAAGCAATCATAGGAGTAAGTACCAAATGCTGTTTACTTCCTGTGAACCAATTCGGATTCACTTTTACCCAATATAACACCCCTGCTGCTAGAGGAATTAAAATAACGTTATACATGAAAGCCCATAATAAGTTTTCTTTTATGGTCTTAACTACCTTTTTACTTAAATTAATAGCAAAAGGGACATCATTTACTAAATCATTCATCAAGATAATATCAGAACTATTTTTAGCCACATCAGTTCCTGAACCAATAGATACTCCGATATCAGCTTTTGCTAGGGATGGCGCATCATTTACCCCATCGCCTACCATCAAAACGGATCTGCCTTGTTTTTGAAGTCTATCAACAACTTCTTCTTTTTGATTAGGCAAAACATTGGCGAATACTTCATCAATGCCTAATTGAGATGCAAAATATTTGGCACTAATCTCATTATCACCAGTAAGCATGGCAACATGCTTGCCCATTTTCTTTAATTCTTGAATCGCTTCAACTGAATCATCTTTTAAAATGTCACCTACTGCGATTAATCCAATTAGAATCGAATCTTTTTCTACAAATAAAACAGTATAGCCATTACTAGATAAATTCATTGCCTCTTCTTTAGCAAAAGAAATATCTACTCCCCTATCATTCATTAAACTAATATTTCCAATTGAACAAGAAGAAGACGTAATTCCTTTTCCAGAAACAAAATTACAATTTAATTTGCTAGAAGAAATTATTCCCTGCCTCTTGCCATATGAAACTATTGCCTTGGATAATGGATGTTCGGATTTTTCTTCTAATTCACACGCTGTTTCAATTATTTGCCTTTCATCAGTATTAAAGGAAACTATTTTAGCAACGCTCATTTCCCCTTTTGTTAAAGTACCTGTTTTATCAAAAATAACTGTATCTACCTTATTTAATCTTTCAAAAGCCTCAGCCGAACGGATTAAGACTCCATTTTCAGCCCCTTTTCCAGTTCCAACCATAATTGATACAGGAGTCGCTAGCCCTAATGCACACGGACATGAAATTACTAAAACCGAAACGGCAAGTTGGAAAGCCAAGTCAAGAGGATTATTAACATCAGTTAGTACGCCTCCAAATCCTAAAGAAATCCAAACAATAAAAGTAATTAAAGATAGGCCTATAACAGTAGGCACAAAGAAAAGAGAAATTCTATCAGTCAATCTAGAAATAGGAGCCTTTGACTGACTTGCCTGTTTTACCAATTCGATAATTTGCGACATGACAGTATCATCGCCAATAGATGTGGCTTTGAATTCAAAACTACCTTCTTTATTAGTTGTGGAACCAATGACTTTATCACCTATGGTTTTCTTGATTAATTTTGATTCTCCGGTCAGCGAAGATTCGTCAACGTGAGAATTTCCGTCAACAATAATTCCATCGCAAGGAATTGCCTGCCCTGGTTTTACAATGACAATATCTCCGACGACTAAATCTTCGGTTTTTATTTCGAAAATCTTATTGTTTCTTCTTACTGCTGCTACATCTGGCAATAATTCAATAAGAGATGCAATCGCAGATGAAGTTTTAGAAGTAGCTTTTGCTTCTAAGAACTTTCCTAGTCCAACAATTACAGGAATCATTGCTCCTGATTCTATGTAAATGTTCATTGCGTTATTCATTAACAACTCATGATTGTGACTAACCTGCCCTACAATAACTAAAACAAAAGAATAGATACCATAAAGAATGGAAACAGTAGAACCCAATGCAACTAGCGAGTCCATATTTGGGTGGAACTTTATTAAACTTTTGTATCCCGAACTAAAGTGGGAAAAATTTAAGATAATAATAGGGATTAGAAAAGCAAATTGGATGCTTATGTCTATTATCACTATCAAACCGTAATTAGGATCATCCATTTTTGGATAACCAAAAATCATTGGTCCCATAGAAAAGACCATTAAACAAATAAGCAACACAAAGCTAACAATGACTTTTGTAAATGTCTTTTTTAATGCGTTCTTTCTTTCTGCTTCAATCTGCTTTAATGTTTTATTAACATACAATGAGCAAGAATAGCCAGAAGCGTTTACGGCCTCTATTATCGCATTTTCTTTAATGATTGAATCATCATAGTCAACGTTCATGCTTTTGCCTAGCAAAGAAACATTAACGCTATTGACTCCATTAAGTTTGGATACAGTTCTTTTGACATTGGCTTCGCAAGCGGAGCATGTCATTCCATTAACATCAAATCTTTTATTCATAAATACCCCCTAGGGGTGTCTTTAATATAATTAACAACTCGATTATATGCAACAAAAATGCACAAAGTGGATTTTATATGTAAATACTCATAAAAAGGGGTTATAAGAGCTATATAGAAGTTAAAAGATACGCGCGAACAAGCGATATATCAGTAGAAAGTAGCAGTTCCGCCCCACCATTTTCAAAGTGGGAAATCATCCATTAAATCATTGTTACTTTTTAATGGGAAATTTATGGTTTTAGGCAACAAAAAAAGCTGCCACAGCCTATATGCCATAGCAGCTTTTTACCTACTTTAAACGGTTAGTCGATAGCAATTTGATGTTGTTCTTCAACCTTCTTAACGTCTTCTTTTGGAAGATCGATTGACAAAACACCATCTTTATATGAGGCGTGGATATCCTTTTGTTCGATATCACCTACATAGTAGCTACGAGTAGCCGATCCAGAGAAGCGTTCCCTATGAACAAAGCCTTCTTTCTTGCCTTCTTCATGTTTGATAGAACGATTGACTTTAGCAGTAACGGTAAGATAGCCATCTTTCAAATTAAGGGAGATGTTATTCTTATCGAACCCTGGTAATTCGACTTCGAGAGTATATTTATCTTGGTTTTCCTTGATGTCTGTTTTCATAGATAAGGCACCAAAATTCTCAGAATTTACATCTTCGAATAGATTATCGAAGAATGGATCCAAGAAACTTCCAGCATAACGACCAATATTGTGTGACATAATTTAGACCTCCTAATGGTTTTAGCACTCTCGTATTTCAAGTGCTAACAATATAGTAAGCCTTTTTTTAGCAGTGTCAAGGGTTGAGTGCTAATTTTTTGATAAATCTTTGTATTCTCCGTTTGCCATAGATAATAAATCGCTTGGATTTAGGCCGACTTGAAAGCCTCTTCTGCCGCCTGAAACGTAGATTTTATCGAATAATTGAGCAGTCTCGTCTATAAATACAGGAAACTGTTTCTTTAAGCCAATTGGAGAACATCCACCGTGGATATATCCGGTCAAAGGTAACAATTCCTTTTGCTTTATCATCGAAATAGACTTTGAATTTGATGCTTTGGCAGCCTTCTTCAAATCCAGCTCACCAGTCACTGGAATACAAAAAACATAATGCTCTTTCTTATCGTTTTCGGTTACTAACGTCTTAAATACACATTCGGGATCTTCATTCAAACTATTAGCAACACCTATCCCATCAACAATTTCCTCGGAATAGACTCTTTCATCGTATTTTATATTTGCGGCGTCTAGCAAGCGCATTACATTGGTTTTATTCATACCCTAGCCTTCTTACAAGTCATTATTATAGTCATATAAGCAAAAAGAAAAGCCCAGAATCAACTGAGCTAATCATTTTTTTGTTTAATTAATTACTTAACAGCAGCAGCGCCGATTCCAGCAATCCCAGAAACTAATCCAAAGATACCAGAAAGGATAGCACCAGTTTGTAATGTGCCAACGACTTCAGCCTTTGCACCAACTAAGCCAGCAAGTCCGCCAAGAACTCCATTTAATTTTTCAGCATTGGTGCTAACAAAATTACCAGGAGCAATAAACATGAAGATACCAGCGACGACTAGAACTAATCCAGCGACAGCGGCGACAAACTTGCCAATCTTAACTTTCTTAAAGGAGATGGCAAGTCCAGCAAGCAAAGCGACTGCACCAACAATCATCATGATGAAGCCAACTAAACCAAGAGTGCTTCCAACCAATACTTGATTGCCGGAATTGTCTTTTGTACCAAAGAAGACATCTGTTCCTTTGTAGATGGAGCCTTCAGTTGTCGAAGAAGTAGTGACAAGTTTGGTTCCAGCAAAGTCTAGGGCAACTGAGAAGACAATTGCTAATACGGCAAAGACGAGGGCTGCTGCCATGATAAAAACTGGCAACATTGATTTTTTAACTTTTTTAGCCATTTATTTATAGCCTACCTTTCGGTAGATATATTACCAATTTTAAAGAAACTTAAAAGTATTAATTGCCTAAAAATGAACTGTTTATTAAAAATGACTATTTATTGTCTAATTCTGACAATAAGGAATTTAACTTTCTTGCACTTAATAAAAGTTTCTTTTTGTCTTCGCTAGAAAGTAGCTTTATATCTTCGTGTTGTTTCTTTATATCCTTGATTTTATCTTCTTTTGGATAATTTGGATTAGATAAAACTGCCTTTAATCTCTTATCAAAAGCTAAGATTTCATCAACAGGAACCTTTTTAGAAGTTTTAGGTTTAGAAACAGTTTTTTTAGTCTCTTTTGCAGGAGCATTAGCCTCTTTAGGCTCTTGTTTCTTTGGCTTTGCTTCCTTTTTGGTTTCCTTTTGCTTATTAGGTCCTTTCTTTTTGGATTTATCCTTACTAGGTTCTCCAACAAGTAAAGTTGCCCCATTAGGAACAACAACCTGAACGGATTCGGGCTTTTCTTCCTTTTTAAGGACTATTGGCTTATCTTCTATAGCCTTGGCCTTTTTGCTAGATTTAGATGTCTTTTTAGAAGAAGCAGGTTTAGATTCAGCCTTTTTAACATCATCTTTTTTCATCTCAACCTTAGAAAGAGGTTTCTCTACTTTAGGTTTAGTAACGTTTTCCTTTTTCTTCGTAATAGGTTCTTTTTTAGCAATAGGTTCTGCCTTCTTAGTTTCTTTCTTATTTGCTTTAGGATCCTTAGCATCAAAATCCATATAGACATGATAGCCATTAGATACTTTCTCGCAGATAACTTCAAAAGAAGAATAGAAGAAGGATGATTTATTAGATTTCTTTAATACCAAGTCAATCTTTTCGACCATATTCCTATAATCAGGAATAGTTAAATCAGCCTTACCGTGAATCAAAGGAAAATAAGGAACACTAGGATCTCTATATAGAAGTCCATAATGAGTCGATACATCGTTTAATGCATCTTCAATGGTACTGCCGTTTCCATAATAAAGCTTTTGCTTAGCCTCTATCGGCGAAGCAGCAATAGGCTTGTTTTCTTCCTTTTTAACTACAGGGGTAGCCTCTTTTGGCTTAATCTTAATAGAATATTGCCTTAATAATGCATTTAATTTAGAAGCATCATAGGCAAGTGTTAATTTCTTCCTATCTCCTTCACTAAGTCTATTTAGATTTGCTAATTGGGTTTTGATATCAGCAATCTTCTTCTCAACTGGATAATTAGGTGAAGAAAGAGTGTCTTTTAGTTTTGAATCCGTTTCCGTTACCTTAACTAAGGCAAATGGAAAAGCTTTTTCCTTTTTCTCTTTTAGATTATCCTTTTCAATTGGTTGTGAATGTTTTTCTTTAATAGCAGGAGCGCCTTTATTATTTTCTAATACGCCTCCTGGAGCTATTTTATAGACAAATACTTTGTAACCTCTTTGACTAGCTAAATTATTTAAATTTACTAGATCGTATGCGAGTTTTTTGTCTTGCGTAATTACCGCGACTCTAGAATAGATTCTATCAGCCGATACTTTTACAAAAATTACATTGTCCGCAAAATTTTGGCTTTCTTTGATCTTTGAAACAGTTAATAGCTTTTTCCATTTTGCATGACGGACAATTTTTAGTGCTCTTTTAGCAGCAATGCGCTTTGAATCGCGTTTCTTGTTCTTTAGATGTTTCTTTAATTCATCAATGCATGTTTTGAATACAACGATTTGCTGACCTTTTTTGCGGTAATTCTTCGCGTCTATTAGAACATCCATCCATTCTGGAAAATTTTCATCCATAAGAGAACAGGTATCTAGGATTACATAGTCGAACGGATTCAATAGTTCGGCTAGTTCACTGGCCTTTTTCTCTTTTATAAACATAATAATAGAATGGTATTTATAACCTCCTCCGAAAAAGATTATACCCTAAAGAAAATAATATAAGGGTAAAAATTTTAAAGGGCCTAGAATTAACTAGGCCCAGGCGTAACTTAATTTTGTTTTGATAAATCAACTAACTTAGCAGAACCAATGAAGTTCCTAACGCTAGAAGCTGCAGAGATTGCAGAATCTCTAGATGGATAAGTTTCACCCATTACTAGGACTGCTCCATTGTCGGAGAAGACACGGAATTGGTAACGGTTTTGCTTATCTCTTAAGATGGAAATTGATCCGGCAAGAGCTTTTTCCTTAATATTCTCAATTGCCTTGATAACAGCATTCTTTGAAGAATATGTAGTAGTCATAAATAGTAAGACACCATTGGAAGCAAGTAAGCGTCCTTGCCATTTCTTACCATCTTCAGCAATAAAGATTTCGACTTTACCATTTGCAGTATCATTGGCTGGAGGAAGTTCAACCTTCCATTCCCTGATTTCGGCTTCCGGGATTTCCTCTAGGTCATTTTCCCTATGAGTCTTATAGAATTTTTCAACAGAAGCTAATGCATTTTGGGCAGATAACAATGTTGGATAGATTTCACCAGCAACAATCAAACGTCCATCGTTAGCAGTAGAGATTCTAAATTGAGAGAATCCGCTCTTATCAGTAACAACGCGCTTAGATCCTTCTTTAACATTCTTACGTAATGTAGCAATGCCATTATGTGCACCTTCTCTAGTTTTATAAGAAGAGGACACAAGAAGAATCTCACCATTATTTGCCTTTAATCTATATTTATAGAAACCGGCTTCTGGGAATACTTCATATTTTCCGGTTTGACCTTTTGTTGGTTTAGTAGCTTCTTTTGGAGCTTCTTCAACTTTGGCAACAGGCTTTTCTTCTTTTGATTCAACCTTATTTTCTTTAGGTTCAGCAACCTTTTCAGAAGCTTTCTTAGTTACCTTCTTAACAGGCTTTTTAACTACAGGAGTATCTTCTTTTTTAGGTTCTTCAGCCTTTGGCTCTTCTTCTTTTTCAGCAGGTTTTTCTTCACCCTTTTCTTCATTTACAGGTTCATTGCTTTCGATTTGATCTAACTTGACTTCTTCGCCTTTTTCTTCACTTGGCTCTTCAATCTTTTCTTCTTCCATGACCGGTTCGCTAGTCTCTTTTGATTTAGAACAAGAGAAAGCAAACATAAAGGAAGCAATGGATAAAATAACTAAAATTGCAGCAGCTATTAAAGAAAGAATAGAAGCTAATGACTTTAAGCTCCCTTGGGTCAAGACCAAGCCTAATCCATAGAAAGAAGCGACTCCACCTAGAAGGAAAGCAAACATCCCAAGCAACATGGCAGGTTTCTTCCTAACTCCGACTCCAATTAAGCCAATTAAGAAGCAAGCGACTACTAAATAGCCCCAAACTCCATCGATGATGGCAACGGCTTTAAAATTGCCACTAAATGAAGAAGATTTGAACACCAAAACATCCTTCATCACGGGAATTAACCCGCTTTCTGCATTGAAAAAATCAAATTTTGAAACAAATGGAACAACAGCTAAACCAATCGATAGCAATAATACAATTACAAATAAAACTATCGAGATTGGTTTGATTTTCTTTTCGTTTTCATTCATACAAAATCCCTCCTTGATTTGATAATGATATTTTCGCTTCTTTCAAAAAGAAAACAACCTTTATTTAAAAAATAAAACGCGTCAATTATTCAAAAAATAAAATTAAGGATACCCATGTAGTTAAATATACATATAAACGTGGATTAAATTTTAGTTAAAGCGCCTATTTATCGATATTTTTGTTTAAAGCACATCACAAAATAACTACACGGGTCGCTTATTTTAAAGTAAAGAAAAAAGACCAATAGGAATGGTATAAGCAGTCCCAATGGTCTAATAATTGATTTTATTTTCCGCCGATAGAAAGAGATTTTATATAAGCATCCCCAACAGAAACTGCAGAATCATCAATTTCAGTTCTATTAGAGAATCCCTTTAAATCCTTAAACATCTTGAAGAGGTTCCCTGAAATGGTAATCAAATTCAATGGTTCAGCAATCTTCCCGTCACGGATCATATATCCTTCCGCTTGGCAAGAGAAGTTGCCAGAATTTGCATTCATTCCAGTTCCTAAACCAGCAATTTCAGTGATATAGACACCTTCTTTAATTGGAGAAATAAGTTCATCAAAGCTTGCTCTTCCTCCTTTAACGAAGATATTGGAGAAAGTGGTTCCAAATTTGCCAGATCCCCAAGCACCATTGCCAGTAGATTCGACTCCATCCTTAGCGGCAGTTTCCCTATTATATAAATAGGTTTTCAAAACACCATTTTTAATAATGAAATGATTTTGAGTCGCAACCCCTTCATCATCAAAGAAGGAATAGAATAGATTCTTGGCAAGTGGCTTTTCTTCAATGGTTAGTTTAGATGAAGCAACCTTTTGATTTAATTTGCCTTCCAAAACAGAAGAATGACGTTGAACATTATCCGCTATAGTAGATGATAGATAATAGCCAATTAAAGGAGATACGACTGCTTTATCCAAGACTGTTGGATATTTATTAGAGGCACAAGGTGCGCCACCGAATTTAGAAACAGCCCTTGAAACGATGGATTTAGCAAATTTATCAACATTGAATTTAGATAAATCATTATCAATGAAGACATCATAGAAAGTCTTAGTCTCGCCTTTATCTTTAGCTATTGCACCAGCAAAGATAACGAAATTATTGTCTTTTTGTTTTAATTTCAATCCAAAGGAATTATAGAATTCAGAATAACCTTCACCTTCAACATATGTAACATCATCGGCATCGGTGATTCTAGAATCGGCAGCATAAATTGCGTTTTCTAACTCCTTTACCAAGGCAATTTTCTTTTCAACAGGAATTAGAGACAATTCCTTGTTATAGACATTCCTCTTCTTATATTTAGGAGAGCCAGGGAACAAACCGATTTCACATGGCTTTTCTGAATACGACGCAGTCAAGATGATTTGGTCGACTAGGAAAGAGAAAGAAGATGAATCAATCTTTTGGCTTACCCCGAATCCCAATTTGCCTTTATATAAGCCGCAGGCGATTAAGCTTTGGGAATTAGCAACTTTATAAGAATCTATTTCATGATGGAATAATTTGATTGTAAGGCTGCTGGATTTAGATAATTTAATTTGAGATTGCTCGATGCCTTTTTCTTTAGCAAGGGCAAAAAACTTTGCAAAATTCATTCTAATTTTCCTCCTCTTCCGCCAACAGTAATTTCTTTTATCCTAATCGTTGGTTGGCCAACATTAACTGGAACTAATCCAGATAAAGATTCACACATACCTTGACCTAAATCAAGATCATTACCAACTCTATCGATGTTCATCAATACTTCTTTGCCACTTCCGATAAGAGTGCATCCTTTAACAGGTTCGCAAATCTTTCCATCCCTAATAATATAGGCTTCGCTAGCAGAGAAGTTGAATTCACCAGTAGAAGGCTCAACAGATCCGCCACCGAAATTAACAACATAAATACCTAGCTTAGTATCTTTTATGATGTCTTCTGGTTTATCTTTGCCTTTAGCAATATAGGTATTAGACATTCTTGAAGTTGGGGCATATCTATAGCTTTCTCTTCTAGAACATCCATTAGCTTCCATATTTAGTTTTCTTCCATTTGCCTTATCAACAAGGAATCCAACGCATATACCATCTTTGATAAGTTGGTTATTCATCGTAACATGGCCTTCGGAATCAATATTATTTGAACCCCATTCGTTTTTTATTGTTCCATCATCAAAAGCGGATACGATAGGAGAGGCAATTTGTTCTCCAATAGAATGAGAGAATACGGATAATCCTTTAGCAGTTGAAGTCGCTTCTAATGAGTGTCCGCAGGCTTCATGGAATATAACTCCACCCCATCCGTTACCAATGACAACAGGGAATCTTCCTGATGGGCATTCTTTAGCAGTAAGCATCATGACGGCTTTTTCACCAACTTTCTTAGCTTCCTCTTTATAATCCAAGACAGAAGTAAAATAATCCCATCCGGCATATTTGCCAGGTCCAGTGAAATAGCTTTCGATTCCATTTTCTTCCGTTGAAGCCATGGCAATCATGGTAAGCCTACCTCTTTCTTCGCTATTCTTATAATGCTTACCAACTTCACCTTCGGCATTAAAGATTTCAATTTTCTTCTTGTTGTTAATGAAATTATCAATTATACGAACTATCTTTGGGGATACTTCCTTAGTTATTTGATAACATTCCTTAAGGTATTTAATCTTTTCTTCAGGTTTAACTTCATCAAGGTGGTTCTTGATTTTATTAATGACCTTTACTTTTTGGTTTTCAATTTCCTTGACCGTAATAACTCTTTCCCCTTCAAATCTAGAAGAAAGTTTATTAGCCAATTCCATTAGGCTTTTCTTAGTTAAATCGGAAGTATATCCATAAACGGATTCAGTTCCTTTTAGGATTCTAATTCCTGCCCCATAGGTAAGAGAAGAACCAACTCTATCAACAGTTCCATTTTCAAGAGAAATAATAGAAGATTCATTTTCTTCTAAATAGATTTCTGCATAATCTCCACCAGTTAGGAGGGCTTCATTTAATACTCCGATAGCAAGTTGTTTTGATATCATAGTAGCTCCTTTGCATGTTTTTAGCGTTTATAGTGTACTTTTAAAAAAAATAACTACAATAATTATGTGAATTTAAAACAGCTAAAAGAAATCGAAAACGCAAACTTTAACAAAATCAGGACTACTTTAACTAAAGAAGATAGGCTTCTTTTAAGCTGTAAGAATAATTTTATAAACAAGAAAATAGATTTCCTCAAACCATACTATTACAAAAGAAATAAGCTCATAGACCAAGGCGAAATTAACTACGTCTATTGTTTCAAGGAATATGAATATGAAGTAGACTGCCCAATAAGCAAAGTAATAGGAATATTTTCCTTATCAAGTCAAATCGAGGAAATTGATTTAATAAACGCGAAGAAGAAATTAGATGAAATAGACATTAAGGAAAATAGGAAATTGTTTAATTTACTCCATAATAAATATGCCGATTTCCTTTATCTAAATATCGAAGAAGAAACTGGATTAAAAGATGGATATATTTCAATGTTAACTAGATATAAATCGATTATCCCTGACTTTGCTTTAGGCTTAAATCCAGTTATTTCTAGCAAAGGGATAAGCAAAGAGATGATTTTATTGCCCCCTAAATTTAGAGTTAAAAACATTGATAAATGAGCCAATTTCTCAATTTTCCTTTTTCTATTAGAAAAATAAGGTTGAACATGCAAACTTTTTTGTGTATCTTTATTGCCGAACTCTCTGTGTGAGAAGCCTCATACGGCGAAAGGAGTAATGGACATGAAAAAAGGAATCCACCCGGAATACCACAAGTGCAAAGTAACCTGCACTACCTGCGGTTCAACATTCGAAACTGGTTCTACTCTTGATGAAATCAAGGTTGATACCTGCTCAAATTGCCACCCATTTTATACCGGAAAACAACGTTTCGTTGCTAACGATGGTAGAATCGATCGTTTCAACAAGAAACTTGCCAAGTCTAGCAAAAACAAATAAGCCAATTTTATTGTAAAAATGGTAAAATAGCCGCGAGATAAACGCGGCTTTATTTTTCCCTAGGGAGGAAACAATCATGAACAAGAAAAGATTCTATATTACTACCCCTATTTATTATCCAAGCGGATCACCGCATCTAGGACATACATACTGCACGACTTTATGCGATGTCATTGCTAGAGGGAAAAGGCTAAGGGGATATGAAACATATTTTCTGACAGGTACCGATGAACATGGCGAGAAAATAGAAAAAAACGCCATGGCAAAAGGAGTCACGCCACAGCAATTTGTTGATGAAATTGTTGTTAGATTCAAAAACCTTTGGAAAGCAATGTGCATCTCTAATGATGATTTCATTAGGACTACAGATGCTAGACATGTCGAAACTGTCAAAAAGATTTTTTCTCGTTTATTAAAGCAAGATGATATCTATCTTTCTTCCTATACAGGTTGGTATTGTGTCCATGAAGAAACATATTGGACCGAAACCCAGGTTGGAGAAGAACATCTTTGTCCAGAATGCCATAGACCAGTAGAAAGAAAAGATGAACCAGCTTATTTCTATAGATGTAATAAGCACGTCGATTCATTGCTTAAGTTCTATGATGCAAATCCTAAATTCATCACCCCTGAATCCAGGAAGAATGAAATGATTAATACTTTCATTAAGCCTGGTCTTCAAGATTTATGTGTATCTAGAACTTCTTTTACCTGGGGAGTACCAGTAGAAGAAGATAAAAAACATGTTGTTTATGTTTGGCTTGATGCCCTTGTAAATTACATCTCCGCGTTAGGATATCTTCAAGATGATAATTCTAAATTCAAGGAATTCTGGGAAGATGAAGATTGTGAGATAGTACATGTAATCGGGGCTGATATAACTAGATTCCATGCAATTTATTGGCCAATGTTCCTTGAATCTCTTGGACTAAGAGAACCAAATAGATTATTCGTCCATGGCTTGCTCATGATGAAAGATGGAAAGATGTCTAAATCAAGAGGGAATGCCATTTCAGCTTACCCACTTATTGATAGATATGGAGTTGATGCACTTAGATATTATCTAGTCGAGGAAATTCCTTTTGGACAAGACGGCGTTTTCACTCCTGAACAATTTGTCATGAGAATTAACCAAGACTTAGCAAATAACCTAGGCAATCTTTTAAACAGGACTGTCTCCATGATTGATAAATATTTCAATGGAATAATTCCTGCCTATGAAAAAGGAGTTGGACCATTTGATACTGATTTAGAACAAATGGAAGAAAACACCATCTCTAAATATGAATTACTTGTTGATGACCTAAAAGTAACTGAAGCTTATGCAGAGGTTATGAACCTAGTTAGCAGGGCTAATAAATATATCGAAGAAAATGCTCCTTGGGCTTTAGCAAAAGATGAAAGTAAGACTAGAGAACTATCTTCAGTCATGTCTCATTTAGCACATGTCTTATTTACTGCAGGCATGTTATTAAAGCCAATCCTAGTTACTAAATCAGATAAGATTTTTGACCAACTTGGATTAAAAGAAGAGGGACGTGTATACGAAAACATACATAATGTACATCTTCTAGACAACATCAAAGTCAATAAAGGTGAGCAATTATTCCCTCGTCTAGATGCTAAAAAAGAAATAGAAGCCATTGTCGAGATGATGAATGGCCCAAAGGAAAAAGCCGCGATATAAAATGAATAAATCCATTCCCCAAATTCTAAAAGGAACTTGCGTCGATTTGTCTTTTGAAGGCAAAGGCGTTTTCAAATCCAACAAAGATGTCGTTTTTGTTGATGGAATGTTTCCAGGCGAAGAAGGGGAAATAGAAATAACTTACAGACGTAATGGGGCTTTATTTGGAAAGATAAAGAAACTAACAAAGGTTTCTAAAGATAGAATCGAGCCTAAATGCAAAGTATGTTCTGCCTGCGGAGGGTGTTGCTTTCAACAGCTTTCCTATAATGCCCAACTAGAATATAAAATCAAGAAAGTTAAGGAGCAATTCACCAAGATTGCCAAAATGGATGTTAAGGTAAATCCTTGCATCGGGATGGATGATCCTTATTTCTACAGGAACAAAATCCAAATGCCTTTTGGAAAAGACAATAAAGGCAACCCCTACTGCGGCTTTTATAAATCCAATACCCATGTAATCGTTCCTATTGATACTTGCTATATAGAAGATATACGCGCCAAACACATTTTGGAAGCGATTAAAAAGCTATTGAAGTCATTTAGAATCGAACCATACATCGAAGATGAAAGATGGGGAATATTAAGACACGTCCTCATTAAAACTTCATTTTATAAGAAACAGATAATGGTTGTTTTAGTCACTGCAGTTGATGTTTTCCCTAGCAGGAATAATTTTGTTAAGGCTTTGATAAAAGAATGTCCTGAAATAACTACAATCATCCAAAACATAAATACAAGGGATACAAATGTCATCCTAGGTGAAAAACAAAGAATCCTATATGGAAAAGGATATATAGAAGATACCTTATGTGGGGTTAATTTCCAAATATCCGCGAAATCTTTCTACCAAACTAATCCTATAATGACTGAAAAGCTCTATAGCTATGCGATTGATAAAGCTGAATTGACTAAAGATGATGTTGCTTTTGATGCTTATTCAGGAATCGGGACAATTGGATTAATTGCCAGCAAGAAAGCAAGGGAAATAATCTCAGTCGAATTAGTAAAAGAAGCCGTTATAGACGGGATAAAAAACGCGAAAAGAAATAACATCACTAACTTTAAAATGTATAACGATGATGCTTCTTCTTTTATGGTTAGAATGGCAACAAATAAACAAGGGGTTGATGTTTTATTCATGGATCCCCCAAGAAAAGGTTCTGATAAAAGATTCCTTGATGCCTTATTGAAATTAAAACCAAAAAGAGTTGTCTATGTTTCTTGCGATCCTACTACTTTAGCTAGGGATGTAGCATATATATCTAAATCTTATGAAATTAAAGACATACAGCCGTTTGATATGTTCCCACATACTTTTCATGTCGAGACTATTGTTAGCTTGCAATTAAAGAAATAATAATTTTGTTATTTGTAAAAGCATAATCTAATTTATTCTAATTTGCACAAAATCTTTTATCACAATAACTCACACACACAAAGCTTAGATCTAACACTTATCACAGATTACTTACTCACAAAGAATTAATCAATCACAACACAAAATACAAATTAAGATCTACTAACACTAGATCTTTTTTTCATACTTTCTTCTTGCCCCATATAAAAAATATTATGTAAATAATACTTACTTCTTACTTACATATACATAGACAAACTACCCATACTTACTCACTACAACACATACTAACAGCTACCTACTATCTCATGCTTCCATTTACTCTATCTCAAACATTTTATATATATAATATATAACTTCCTCAAAAACTCTCTTATCGCACCTTACTGACCGCCCGCCTAAGCCAACCGCACACGAAGCTACTTCCAGACAACGCTGCCATACGTCCATAAACAAGCCAAACAAGCCCGTGTCGCACAGAATCGACCAGCCTAAGCAAATGC
>JALEUF010000087.1 GCA_022781015.1 Caryophanales bacterium | reverse complement strand
CCCCGAAATTAAAATACCCCATCCCCCCGGCATAACTAATCTGAAGAAAGGAGGTACATACAAAACACAAGGCAGCAAAAACACCTACAATGGTAATCCTGCTTATAAGTGATCTTGTATCAAAATAACTATTCTTTGTCTTTGTTTCCATACTTTTTATCTCTATTCATAGGCTTTCTGAAGTTTCTATTAGAAGTGGATTTATAATCTTTCCTAGGTCCTTTTGAATAGGATTTCCTTTCTCCTTTAAAACCTTCTTTCTTGGTATAAGGTTTCTTGGAGAAAGATTTCTTCTTGAAATCAGGCTTGCCGGAGCCTTCTTCATCTTTCTTTCTATATGGCTTCTTGAATCCATCCTTCTTGAATCCGTCTTTCTTGAATCCATCTTTTTTAAATCCAGGTTTCTTATATCCATCCTTCTTAAATGGGCGTTCTTTCCTATCAAAAGATTTCCTGAATGGCTTCTTTTCTTCTTTTGTAGAAGAATCTTCATCCTTCTTAGCTACGCGTTTAGCAAAATTCTCGTTCTTATCGAATGGTTTCCTCTTTATAGGACCTTCTTCATCTTGCTTACGCTTTTCAATGGATATCTTAAGCCTTTCTTGCTCATTCTCTTTTATTGAATGGAGCAATTCAATGGCTTCAGTTTCATTAATGACCTTGATGCCTTTCCTTCTTAAGAAAGAAGTAGTGACGCCTTCTCCATCAATTAGGTTTCCATCGAATTTGCCATTATGGATCTTATGGACCCCACAGGAAGGAGAATTCTCTTTTAGGATAGCTAACTTAATACCTAAGAATGAACAGATATTAAAGGCTTTCTCTGCACCACGATAGAAGTTAGAGGTAACATCTTCTCCTTTATTGTTCCTTACTTGCCCTTTTTTAATCTCACTAGGAAGTCTAGGAGTCTTTAGTCCTCCTTCTAGTTCAGAACAAAAAGGGACTAGTTCAAAATAAGAAGATAGTTCCATTAAATCTTCTATTAAGTTATCTTTGCCGTCATAACGGCATTTATCACCAAGCAAACATGCTGAAATCAATACTTTTTCCATAGCGCATAAATGATAAAGAAAAACGTTGCATAAATAAAGAAATAAAAGGTTAATTTAACTCTTTCTCTTATTTATAGATAAAAAATCCAATTATATTTATAATCAATTCCCGTGGACAACTTATATTCATATAACAACATTACATATAATATCGAGATAAAAAGGAAAAAAGGATGTAGATCCATATATTTTCGCTTGTCTCCTAATTCTAATGTAGTTAGGGTTAGCGCACCTTATTATGTATCTAATGAAAAGATAATAGAATCTACGATTAAGCGTATTCCTTTGCTAGTAGATAATGCGAAAAAGACGGGAGAGATGGATGATCTTGAATCCCATTATTTTCTTGGAGAAAAGAAAGATGATGTAGTGGATTTATCTATTTTAAAAGATGAATGCCTAGATATCCTGAACAAGAAAGTATCTTATTATTCTTCCTTAATGGGGGTTTCTAGGACTTATAAAGTCAAGATTAGGGATATGAAAACTAGGCTAGGTACCAATTCTAGACGTACATATTCTCTTGATTTTGCTTCTATTTTATTTAGATTCCCATTAGAAGTGATGGATTCCATAATTATCCATGAATTAGCACATCATTTTGAGTTTAACCATTCTAAAAAGTTCTATGATGTAGTATATAAATATATGGATGAGCCGACTTATAAATATTATTTGTATCTAATTAGGAAAAGAAAATATGATCGATCATATCTCCTCGAAAGAAAATAGTTCCATAAAACGTTATAAATCTATCCTTAAAAATGGGGACGAAAATTATTTTGTGGTTGAAGGATTCCATCTAATCGAGATGGCAAAAGCTGCTTCTTGCCTAGTTGAGGTTTTTCTAACTGAAGAAAAAGACTTTCAGGAAATAAAAACCCATGTCATCCCGTTTTCTTTATTAAAAGGAATGGCGACTTCTACTAACCCTGAACCAATTTTAGGAATATGTAAGAAGAAAGAAATGAAGATGTTTACTTCAAATAAAGGACTTCTTTTAGATAGAGTTCAAGACCCCGGGAATGTCGGGACTTTACTTAGAAGTGCACTTTGTTTTGGCTATAAAGATATCTATTTATTAAATGGATGCGCTTCTATATATAATCCAAAAACCATTGCTTCTAGCCAAGGGGCGATATTCAAGCTAAATATATTTTCTAAATTAGATGGCAAAAAGATAATTCCTTTATTAAAAGAAAACGGATATGTTGTCTATGCAAGTGCTTTAAAAGATTCGCTTGATTTTGAATTGATAAAGGAATTACCAAAAAAATATATCATTTGCCTTGGGAACGAAGGAATAGGCATGGATAAAGACAATATCAATCTATGTTCCTCCTCTTTGTATATAAATATAGACAATATGGATTCGCTTAATGTAGGGGTGGCGGGTTCGATATTGATGTATGGAATGAATAAGAAATAGAAGTTTTTGTTTAGACAAATTCCCTATTTTTGACCATTCTTATCTATTAGATAAACATTTTTTATTGAACACCTTTATACTTGCTTTATAATGAAATTATGAAAAAGAATTGTTACAAATTAATTCCTCTTACGTTCCTTAGCTTAACATTAGGAGCGTGCGCTTCTAAAAACAGTTCAGTCGAGACTGTTGCTCCTGAAGTTGCTTTTGAAGCAGCTGAAAAAGCCGCGAAGAAGACTAGCGAAGCTGATAAGGCTAGGATTAAGACCGTCGATAGCCCGATTTATGGCCAATTCGGTGTTGAAGTAAAAAATAATAACAAATGGAATTACCTAGAAGCAAAAGTAGAGCATCTGCCTCTAGATTTAATATATTCAAATTATGCAACTAAGGATGCAAAGCAACTACAGGCTAGCATAATTAGCAAAGGCGATGGAAAGGATGCTCCAGGTGCGACATTAAAAATCAATACAGATATGGAATTCAATGGAATGCCTGTAGATTCCTTTACACCTAGAATCGAGGATTTATCCGTTGCTACTTATATCAAAGACGGGACAGTCTATGTTGATTATTCTGATCCTTCCCTCAAATTAGTAACAAACCTAATGAAATTGGTCGCAAAGCAATATTCCCCATACGATGTTACTTTCCCAAAATCAAATAAGGCAAAGGTAACTCTAGATGAAGAAGGGTTAAATAAAGTAAATGATGTCATGTCTAATTTCGATGTTGATGTCACTGTTTTGCGTAAATTGCATAATGATGTTCCTTCTTTATTCGAATTTAAAGGCAATAAGATTACTGTAAGGGCAACAACCAAAGAAGAATTCAAATCATATTTAGAAGCAGCTTATGATATCGGTTCAAGCGAACTTGATTCATCTGCTAAGGATTCCGCTTCCTCTGCTAAAAAGGAAGTCATGGAAAAATATGATAAATACATGGAATATGCGACATTTAATTCCTTCGTGACTACGATTGGATACGATGATAAGGGCATTTCTAGCATGTCTTCTTCGTTGAATATCTCTAGTTTCGATCATGATGGATTAGTCGCAGCTTATCCTGATGATGAAGCCTTCCCATATGGCAAATTCTCTTATTCAGGCGAATTTGAATTTAGTTATGATGGAATTACCCCGATGTTCCCAACTGACCTAGATAAATATGAAGAAATAGTCGTCAAGGAAAAAACTCCTGCTACAAATAATTAATTACTCACTAAGCCATTTGGACTAATAATCTAGATGGTTTTCTTTGCTCAGTCTTTCTAGCTGAAATATTTTTTGTTGACACGAATTGGAGCAATGTTAAATTCAAAATATAAGGGGCATAAGGCTAAATCCATTCATAATGAAGAATATCGCCTCATCTAGATGAAAAAGGAGACTGATAAATGAAAAAAATTATGTTTGCATTAGTGCCGCTTATGCTTTTCTCCTATGACATTAAGCCAACCTCGACTAGCGAATCTTCTATGGAAACTAATGATTCGACTGAACCTAATATTTCAACAATCGAAACATCTACATCTACTTCGACATCCGAGAAATTTAAATTGAAGTATCCTTCAACATTTTCGTTAGTTAGCAATCAATATGGCATAGAATATAGCAATTGCAGCATTGAATTTACTAGCGTTGTTGACTGTGCGATTAGGTGGAAGGAAGGGAGTTTGAATAAAACTTCTCACCTGATTTATACAATTGAATTCAATAAAAATATCTTGTATAGCTTCACTTGGGACCAAATCTCATTTCTAGAAGCAAAACAAGAAGGGGATAGCGAGACTCCAAGTTTCTTGTTTGAATGTGAATATCGTTACTTCTCTTCCGATTATAAAGAGCTACATTTCGAGACTGCAGGTTTAATGGGTTCAGAAGATGAAAGTGGTAGCCAAATAATCCTAGGGAAAATGGTCTATGATTTTACCATTTTAGAATAATACCCAATAATTGACAAAAGGAGTTTCCTTAAAAATGGGGACTCCTTTTTAATGTGAATTGAAACTAAGCAAATAAAACCTTTATCTTCCTTTATTTATGGTTTGATTTGCTATAGAATTTATAAGCCTAGCGATAGGAAGTAGTAATAGAGCAAAGCTAGCTTAAAGGGACAGGGAGATAGTGAGACCCCCTGAACTAACTTCTATGAATTCACCCTTGAAGGCGGTTAGGAGACTAACCCGTATCCTTGCGTTAAAAGGGAATAGAGCTTATCTATATATTATATATTGATATAGATAGGAATAAGGATGGCACCACGGTAATTATCGTTCCTAAATAGATGCCTTTTTTTATTTTTAGGAGAAAAGAATGGAAGATTTGGATTTGGTCTTAAGTGATGGCAAAAGTGAATTAAATAGTTGTTCCGATTCATCTACACTAGATACATTTTTTGCTAAATACCTATCAAAGAAGGGAAAAGTATCCTCTTTGATGGGATATATGAAGGAAATATCAAAGGAAAACAAAGCTGCTTTCGGAATGAAAGTAAATGCAATAAAGAATGAACTAAATGCAGCTTATGAAGAAAAGAAGGCCTATTTTGAAAAGTTGGCTTTGAATAAGAAATTGCAAGAAGAAACTATCGATATTTCTCTTCCTGGAAGAGAGGTTACTCCAGGCAGGACTAATCCATATTATCTAATTATTGATGAAGTTACCGATATATTCCTAGATATGGGATATGAAGTAAAAGAAGGAAGAGACGTCGAGACTGACGAATATAATTTCGAATTGCTAAATGTTCCTGTTGATCATCCAGCCAGGGATATGCAAGATACTTTCTATTTCGATTCATCTTTATTGCTTAGGACCCAGACAAGTGCAGCCCAGGCCCATACGATGAAAGAAAAAGCAATAAAGACCCCAATTAAGATTATTTGCCCAGGAAAAGCCTATAGAAGAGATGATGATGACATGACTCATTCTCATCAATTTGCCCAAATTGAAGGGTTAGTTGTCGATAAAAATATCTCAATTGCCAATTTGAAGGCCACATTAGAATTATTCGCGAAGAAGATGTTTGGAGAAAAAAGGCAAATCAGATTACGTTCATCTTATTTCCCATTTACCGAACCTAGTGTTGAAGTCGATGTATCTTGCTTTTCCTGCAATGGCAAAGGCTGTGCCTTATGCAAGAATACTGGATGGATTGAGATTCTAGGCGCTGGAATGGTTAATCCAAAAGTCCTGGAAATGTGTGGCTATGACCCTGAAGTCTGGTCTGGATTTGCTTTTGGGGTCGGAGTTGAACGTGTTGCCATGCTAAGATATGGAATCGATGATATCAGGAGATTCTATCAAAATGATGTCCGTTTCCTTTCCCCATTCAAGGGTAAATAAGGAGTAAAACAATGAAAGTACCATTTTCATATTTAAGAAAA
>JALEUF010000057.1 GCA_022781015.1 Caryophanales bacterium | reverse complement strand
AATCCAACGAGGAAATGTTAGAAGTTAAAGTTTCTACCCTTGGAGAGAATCCTAAGAGTTGGTCAACAAGCAAAGCCATTACCTATAATGATGGATCTAAAGGCTTGCTTGGGTCTCCAAAATATATTATCTGGCATGCTGAGAAATGGTCTGGTGTAGTTTCAAATTACTTCTTGTCATTCGAAGATGTTATGACTGCTTAATTGTAAGTAAAGATAAATGATTTAAGGCGGTGGGTCTATGGATCTATCGCCTTTTATAGTTTTTTAAAATGACAAACAATGACAAAGAATGACAAACAATGACAACGAATGACAAAAAAATATAAGAATGACAAAAAGTTATAGTTTGATATCTTTTTCTTTAAAATTTAGTCCTACCATTTTACATTTCTTTTTGTTGTTCTTTTTTCTTTCTCTAGATTGGATATACTTTCATTGAGGTTATACATATGGATGGTTTCAAACATTTTGGCGTGATGCTTGATGTATCTAGGAATGGAGTCATGAAAAAGGAAACTCTATTCCCTTTTATCGATTTGATTGCAAGGTTAGGTTACGACACTTTAGAACTCTATAGCGAGGATATATATAAACTTAAAGATCGTCCTTATTTTGGCTATATGAGGGGTGCTTATTCTATTGAAGAAATAAAAGAAATAGACCAATATTGCTTAAGCAAGAATATTGAATTAATTCCATGCATCCAAACTTTGGCCCATTTTACTAATCCATCAAAGCAAAAGGATTTCATCCCAATGCTAGATATTGATGATATCTTGATGGTAGATGATCCAAAGACATATGAATTTATCGAGGATATGATTGCTACAGCTAGGGAGGCATTTTCTTCTAAACATTTAAACATCGGGATGGATGAAGCCTATAACTTAGGTAGAGGCAATTTCTTAAGAAAAAACGGCTATGAAGACCAAACTAGTATCATGATTCGTCATTTGGATAAAGTATCTAAAATCGCAGAGAAATATGGTTTTAGCTGCCATATGTGGGGCGACATGTTCGTACGTATGGTTAACGATGGGCATTATTTGGATAAGAAACCTGATGTAGCAAAACTTAAATCACAGAATGTTCAATTACCAAAAAATGTTGAACCAGCTTATTGGGATTACTGCGTTAGGGAACAGGAAAACTGCGAATTCTTCCTTGATTATTTTAAGAATTTCAATAGAGATGTCTGGTTTGTAGGAGGGGCATGTTGCTGGAAAGGATATACCCCAACAAACTTAAAATCATTAGAAAGCACTGAGATTTCTTTTAAGGCGATGAAGAAATCACCAGTTTCAAACTACCTAATAACTTTATGGGGAGATGATGGAAGAGAGACTTCTCCATTTATGGTCTTGCCAGTTTTATTTGCCGCGAAAGAATTCGCTAAAGGTAACTTTGACCATCAAATAATAAAAGACAAATTCAAAGAAGAATTAAATTTATCCTTCGATGATTTCCTTCTTTTCGATGCTTGTTCGACCGCATACAAAAATAATGAAAGATTATTAAATACAGATGGATTAGCAAAATGCCTACTTTTCCAAGATCCACTTATGGGTTTATTTGATAAAGCCTTTTTAGAATTAGATCCAATTGATTATTCTTCTATATCTAAAAAATTATTAGAAGCAGCAAAAAGAAACGACCCATATGGTTATTTGTTCATAGAAGCAAGCGATTTAGCAGATCTTCTTTCTATTAAATCCATCTTAGGAATTAAGACTCACGAAGCTTATAAAAAAGGCAAAGAAGAATTAAATAAAATCTTACCTTTATATACTTCTTGCATTGAAAAAGTTGATAAATTTCATTCTTCATTCGAATCTATGTGGATGAAAGAAAATAAACCTTTTGGATATGAAATTGTGGATATTAGATTAGGTGGATTGAAGAATAGACTGATATATGCAAAAAACAAGATCTTTAAATATGTAGAAGGGGAGATTACTAAAATTGAGGAGCTAGAAGAAACCCAATTAGATCCAACTAGAGAAGAAGGATTATTAGTAAGCCATTACAAGTGGATTATTTCTACAAGCAATATTTAAGGAAAAATATTATTATTTATTCATGCCGACAATAGAATTAAAGCATCTTTCAGTAACTTATTTAGGAAAAAAGAACGAGCAATATCCTGCATTAAAGGATATTTCTTGCGTTTTTGAGAATAAGAAAGTTAGCTGTATCATGGGGGAGTCTGGAGGAGGTAAAACTACCTTGCTTAGGGCTTTATCTAGTCAACTTTCTTATGATGGATTAATTCTTTCTGATGGGAAAGATATAGAAAAAATGAGCATGAAGGAACGTAAAATCGGTTACGTTCAGCAAGAGTTTGCCCTTTACCCCCATATGACTATATTTGATAATCTTGCTTTTCCTTTGAAGTTAGAACGTGATGATTTTAAAACTATCACCGATAAAGTTAATGAAATGGCTAAAACCCTTAATATTTCCTATTTATTAACAAGGAAACCAAGGCAATTATCAACCGGCCAAATCCAAAAAGTATGTTTAGGGAGAGCCTTAATAAAAAAACCTGAACTAATTTTATTGGATGAGCCTTTAAGTAATGTCGACGGACCTCAGAAAGAAGATGTATTGAGGACCATTAAAAACGCTTTAGAGGCATACGGAGTCACTGCAATTTATATAACCCATAATCTAAAAGAAGCCATTTATATATCTTCTAAAATATATTTAATAGAAAACGGAACTCTAGAATGGGTAAAACCTTCGAGTGAACTTGGTGAAGTAGACATTGCCTATATATTTGATAAAGAGGAAAGCGAATGAAATTTAGACCTGCTAAAAAAGAATTTTCATTAGATGACTTGCCTGAAACTAGAGGCAAGCAGTTTTTGGATTTTTTTAAGACCAGGCCCCTCTTGTTTTTACAAACTGGCTTAGTGATTCTTCTTTTTGCCTTACCATTTTTGTTAACTTTCCTAGTTAAATATTATGCAATTTTATTACCTGCATCTAAAACAATGGAAGAAGTGGAATATCTTTCATTTTACAAAACAACAACATTGGTATTTGATTTATTTTATGGAATTTCCTTTTTCTTTATTTTTGTTGCTTTAGCAGGAATAGGAAGGATCATCCGTCAATGGGCATGGGGAGAAGGGATTTATTTCTGGCATGATTTTAAAAAAGGAATAAAGCAAAACATCAAAGTATTTTCCATTTATTGGTTTTTATTTTCGCTATGTTTCTTCCTTAATGATTTAGTTTCTTTCTTAATAAATAATGCGATTGTAGTCTATATTATCTCTGGATTAATCCTTTTATTGCTTCCTTTAATGATGATGGGATTGTCTCAAACTTTGCTTTATACGAATACATTTATAAAAGTAATCGAAAACTCATTTTTCTATTGTTTGAAAAAGCCTTTAATGACGTTGCTTTTCTTTATATTTGGATGTGGGGTAATGTGTCTAGGGCTTATTGATCAAATTATGATACAAGCTATTTGCTACGTTGCTCTTTTCTTACTTATTTTCCCTATTTTAATTACTGGTTGGCATCAAGTTTGTTTATCTATATTTGATAAATATACCAACAAAGAATATTATCCAAATTTATATCTAAAAGGATTAAGAGGAGAATTTTTAAAATGAACTATCTTTATCCTAAAGAAGACGATTATAAAATCAAAAAGAGCAAGGCCATATATCTATATATAAGTATTGCTATCGGTTTGATTACTTTAACAGGACTCTTATTAATTTACTTCCTTCATCCTAGAAACAAGATGTGGCTATATCTAGGCTTATCATTGGCTTTGTTTTTATTAGGTGTCCTTGGTTTTTATTATTTCTTCTTTTTTAAGTTTGAATATTTAAAATCAAAACAACTATTACTTCTTAAAATCAGGGAATCTAATGAAGAAGATATATTCATATTTAAAGAAAATAGCCATGACGTGTATTCAAATAAGCTATCTTTTTCTTCCTACATATTTATAGATGGAAAAGGCAACGAACATACTTTCCTTGTCCTAAATGAATCTAATATCTCTTTTAGCGAAGGGAAGAAATATCTTCTTTGTTTTAGTCATGATTATTTAGTTGGTTATAAGGAGATAAGCGATGAAAAATAGGTTATTACGTTCATATCTCCAATATGACTGGTGGAAAATAGTTGGTATATTTTTAGTTGGATCTATTGGCCTATATTCCATTTTCCAAAGCAAGGACCGTCTAAAGGATAATGAGATACTAGATGTATTCATTACAGGAGAAGTTTTAGATTATTCTTACCAAGAGAAAATGTTTTCTTCAGTAGAAAATAACATTATCCATGCGGTTAATTCTACTAACTATAGCCAAGATGATGTTCAATATTACCAGTTGGCTAGTTCATATTTGTCTAGTGTTTCTGATTTATATTTACTCCCCGAAAGTGTAATTTCTAGCCATAAAGAATATGTTTCTTATTCATTGCCTTTAGATATAGACACTCAAAATAAAATCAAAGCAATAGATCCTTCTTATTCTTTTTATATCGATTCAAATGACAAGGCTAGGGGTATAAAAGTATTTGATAAAGAAGATAAAGAATTTAATGAAAATAAGAACATATCTTCATATTTCTTTTTTAAGGAGACTACATATTTGTTTATCTCAAATAATTCTACGAATAATAAAGATGTAGATAAAAATGGGAACCATCTTTTATTGGAATTTGCCTTATCGTTCTTAAAAATTAGTTTGAAATAAGGAAAGTTCCTAGTTTTTTACTTTCTTTCTCAAGGTTAATAAATCGCGTGTTATAGTAAAAGAAAGATAATAGAAAAATAGGAGGACCTAATTTATGGAAAGCGAATTCCTTCATTGCCTTAGGGCCCAGATTTATCCAGATGAATATTATCAGGAACGTATTGATAGTATTAAGGATTTTTGTCTGAAATACGGGGTTAAAAATGTCATTTTGATTTTTAATGGGGAAGAACATAATGTTGGCCACATCAAAGATGAAGAATTACCTCCCTGGATGAAGGTAATGAAAGAAGCAAAAACCCAACTAAATGCAGTGGGGGTATCGATATCTTTAAATCCTTGGATGGAAATGGGGCATCTAGATAGAGGAAGGAAACTTCAAGAAGGTCAAAACTTTGTAACTATGGTTGACCGTAATGGGAAACAATCCCAATTAGTTGCCTGCCCATTAGATGAAACTTGGAAGAAATATTATCTACATCAACTCGAATATTGTGTAAAAGAAATAAAACCTGAGGTTCTTTGGATTGAAGACGATTTCCGTCTCCATAACCATCCACCTCTTGATTGGGGTGGCTGCTTTTGTTCTCTACATATGAAAGAATTCTCTAAACGTCTTGGAAAGGAAGAAACTAGAGAAGAATTTGTCAAGCATTTAGAAGAAGCAATCCCATCAATAGAAAGAAAAGTATGGCTAGATTTTTCTTTTGAAACAATTGATGGACTTGCAAAAGAAATTGAGGAAACCGTAAAAAGGGCTAACCCATCTACTCATGTTGGCTTAATGAGTTCGATGCCCTCTCAACATGCAATGGAAGCTAGACACTGGGCTAAATTGCATGAAGATCTAAGTCCAGATGGAATTAAAATAGATAGAATACATCTACCTTCCTATAGAGAAGAAGGGTCAAAGAAATATTATTTTGATTTTAACCGCATCAGTATGGTCAACCGTTCCTTTATTGGGGATGATTGCCTGATTTATCCTGAATTAGAGAATTCATCTTTCTCTAGTTTTGTAAAAGATAATAAGTTTGTTGCATTCCAATTAGAAAGTGCGATTCCATTAGGATTATCTGGGATGACTTATAACATTTATGCCCATTGCGGGAATGGGGTACAGGAAGAATTTGGATATGGAGAAAGGATAAAAGAGCTAACCCCTTATCTAAATAAAGTAAAAGAATTGAATCTATTACCTTCCCAAATGAAGGGAATCACTTTCCCATTTGACGAGAATACTGTTTATCATACCCATAAACAAGGCTTCCTAAATCTAATTCCAAAGGATTTTGATATAGTTGGTTATTTCTCTTCTCTAGGTTATTCATATAAAGTAAGCAAAGATAAATCATTCAATAACCAGATGGTCTTCCTAAATGGCCAAAATGTTCGTAATTTTAGCAAGGATGAATTAATTGAATTGTTCAAGAACAATTATGTATTTGTGGATGGGATAGCTGCATCTATTTTGCAAGAATATGATCTTTTATACCTAATTCATGCGAAAAGCGTTGAATTTAGAGGCCAACATCATCAATATGACGCTTTCGAGATGATGCTAAATGATACTTATGACAATATGCATCATTATAAAGCTACA
>JALEUF010000053.1 GCA_022781015.1 Caryophanales bacterium | reverse complement strand
CTACAATGCAAAAGATTGCAGGATTTTCAAAGACTGTTTCTGAAGCAATTGTTGCCTATAGAAGTGCAAATCCTTTCAAGGCGATTGAAGAGATAAAGGATGTTACAGGCATCGGCCCTGCAACATATACTTCTACTAGGAACAAAATTACCATCCGCTCCAGTGGGGTTTAATATTATGAAGGCCCTGTTCCTGCTTCTTGGGCTTTCATGTGGATGTTACCTTGGATTTTATATAAAGTCCTTAACATCCATCTACATAGGCTTATTAAGCCTCATAATTTGCCTTTTTTCTTTGTTTAAGAAGCAGGGTGGATATTTTATAGTCCCTTTCTCTATAGGATTGATTTTAAACATTGTTTGCTTAGAACCATCTTTAGGGAAGGGGACGTTTTCCTTATTTGTAATACAAAGAAAGGAAAATTATGTAATATGTAGTAATTTCCTGCATAGATTCATTGTTTACGATAAAGAAAATGCTTTTGAAGTGGGGGATTTTCTAAAGGTTGATGGCGAGACAAAGGAATTACTTATAACTGAATATGAAAGCAAATTCTCTTTTAAAGAATATCTAAGATCTTATGGGGTTAGAAATGAATTGGATATATATTCATTTAATTATCTAATCAAGAATCCAATAAGAATAAAACATATAGAAGATATCTTTTTATCTTATTTCAGCGGGAATGAAAAAGCATTGATTTCAAGTTTGCTTTTTTCAAGAAAAGATTATGAAAATGAATTGATTAAATCTTTTTCTTCTTTGACAATTCTATATTTAGCTTCAACATCAGGAATGCTATTTTCCTTTGGAATTAAATGCTTTAGGAATATTGCATCTAGATTTGCAAATGAAAAAACAGAAGAAATCTTGGTTTTAGTATTCGCATCAATTCTTTTTGTTTTTAGCAAAAGCAAAATTGGCTGTTTGAGGGTTGTGTTGTTATTGTTCTTACGTTTTGCATGCAAAAAGAAAGTATATAAACTAAATTATTTAGAACAAATTAGCATTGTTGGACTTCTAATTGCTTTAATTGATTTCCATAATGTTTTGCAAGTTGGATATATAATTGGCTTTGGCCTTTCTATCTCCATTTTTATATTTAGGCCGATGATTGCAAAATATAAAAGAATATCTAAAGCGTTACTTCTATTTTGTTATATAAGAATATTTTTATTTCCTTTTCAATTGTCATTTAGCAATGGTGAATATCATCTATTTTCTTTTATATTCTTCTATTGCCTATATCCTTTTATTTTGACTATCTATATTCTTGGGATTTTCTCTTTATTTCTTTTCCCTTTAATAACTCCTATAAAAGGAATTACATCGATAATAAAAACTATGTTAGAGGCATTCAAGAAGACCGATTTTTGTTTGAATTTCTTGCCTATTTCAAAAGGAGAAATTGTTATATTTTTTATTGTTTTTAGCATTGTCTTAATATTAATAGATTTGAAAGAGCATTTAATAAAAACAACTATTTTAGCAACTTATTTATTTTCTATAATATTTTCTTATATACCTACGATTAATTTGATATCAAGAGAAGTTTCGTTTATAAATGTCGGACAAGGAGATTCAATAATAATAAGGGACAAAAACAAAACTGTAATGATTGATACAGGCGGTAATCTTAGCTTCGATATGGCTAAAGATGTCTTGATTCCATATTTAAGGAAAAAGAGGATTTACAAGATAGATGCCTTAATCTTGACCCATGGCGATTTCGATCATGATGGGGCAAAAGAACCCTTGATAAAGCAATTCAATGTAAAAGAAGTCTTTGATAAAAAAGAACAATTTCCTTATTCAATTGGCTCTATAAGATTAGAAAATTTTAATAAATATAGTCTTGAAGGAGAGAATGAGTCTTCCTTGGCGCTTTATTGCGAATTCATCAATAAGAAATGGCTTTTCATGGGAGACTGTCCTAAAGAAGTAGAACTTAATATCATTAGAGATCATCCTGACTTAGATTGTGATATTTTAAAAGCGGGGCATCATGGATCAAAAACATCTAGCTGTGCAGAATTTCTAGATAAAGTTACCCCTAGCGAAGCAATAATTAGCTGCGGTGCTAAAAATAAATATGGGCATCCTAATAAAGAAGTCATTGAAAGATTAAGCGAAAGAGGGATAAAGATAAGAAGAACAGACAAAGAAGGCACTATTTCCTATTTTGAGTTCGGTTAATTTAGTATAATATCTTTCGAGATGGTAATACTTTATTATTCAACAGATGCCCAAATGGCCTATAGCATGGGCAAAAAGCATGCACATAAGCTTGAACCAAAAAGGAATGAGTTCAATTTTGTCTCCCTTAATATGGCGGTAACTAGTTTAAATACGCTTTATGAAGAATGCGAGATGATTCCCTTGGGTTTTGAAAGCAAGACCATTTTGGCTGATGGTTGCTACTTTTTTGCAAAAACAAAGACTAAACCTAAGCTTTTGCCAGATGATAGTTATGACAAGATGTCTTCTTATTTATCTAATCCAAACATGCAGGTTAATCTTATTTTTACTTGTCAGGCTGAAAAGATAGACGAAAAGAATCCTTTAGTTTCCCTAATCAAAAAAGTAGGGATTATTAAAGAAGTTACCTTGCCAAAACCAAACGAATATCAAGCCTATATGGAAAGATATTTCTCTTCTAGAGGCTGTTCGATTGCTAATGATGCTGCCAATGAATTAATTAATAGAGTTGGCTCTGATTATGGCCGCTTCATGCAAGAAATCGATAAATTAGCATCTTATGCAAACGGAGAGCAAATTAGTCTTGCCAATGTGGAAAAGCTAGTGGCCGGAAAAGACGAAGACGATGTTTTTGCTTTATCAAATGCCTTGATTAGAGGCGATATAAAGAAATCGATTACTATTTATAGACAATTAAAACTCACTTCAATAGATGAAGTACCGCTTATCGGTATGCTTGCTTCCCAATTCCGTTTTATGGATATGGTTAGTTTCCTTGATAATAGGGGACTTGATTCGAATGCAATTGCAAGGGAACTAAAAGCCTCACCTTATAGAGTCGAGATTACTTTAAGGAATTTATATAGGGCAAAAAAAGGCGATGTAGCCAGAGTTATAGAAATGCTTTACCAAGCTGATAAGGATATTCTTAGTGGACGTTGTAGTGGCCCATATGCCTTTGAAAGATTCCTTGCCAACTATAAAGGATAAACAAAAAACCGCCAAACGGCGGTTTAATCTGCAATTCAAATATTACTTTAAATTAGCGACAACTTCTTGTAAGTGGGCCTTTTTGCGATCAGCATTGTTTTTGGCAATGATTCCGTCTTGGGCGACTTTATCAAGAATTGACATGGCTTCGGCTAAAGCTTTGACTGCTTCTTCCTTTTTGCCTTCGGCTGCTAAGGTTTCAACTTTTTTGATGGCAGTGCGGGCTTTGGATTTGGCGGCAGCATTGCGTTGACGAGCTAATTCATTGGTTTGATCGCGTTTGATTTGTGATTTAATGTTTGGCATTTGTCTAATCCTTCTATTACTAAGCGGGTTTAATATTAGCCTTTAGGCTAGAAGAAGGCAACTATTTTGTTGCATTCGAATTACTTTTACCTGTTTTTTCTCCATATTTCAAGACTAATATTTCCTTTGTAAAGTCATTTACTGTTCCTAGGACTCCATATTTGTCTTCTGCAATTTCGATTTTGAAGGCCTTATCTAAAGCCTGAACCATCTCTATATAAGACATCGAATCTCCGCCTAAATCCGTAGTCCAAATGGCGTTTGGAGCAATCTTAAATTCAGGCAACATCAATATTTTCGAGAATATTTTTGTCACTTTGGCCATTGTTTTTTTCACGTCTTCTTGAGGATAGCCATCAAAAGAGATGACTTTCTCTTCCTTTTTCTCAAAATTGATAAACTCATCAGAGCCTTTTTGTATAGCTTCTTTTATCAAAAAGCGTTTAACTTTCATCGATCCAGACATTGGCAGTGGCTTCTTATCTACAAGTATTTCCTGGATTTTTTTCTCATTAGGAAGAGTTTCGTTTATCGATTTGATATCCGCATATATTTTCTCTACCTCTTCCTTGGTGACAGAATTATCAACTTCGCAGACTAATACTATCTTCTCTTCACTTTCTCCTTTTGTTTTTGCTCCAAGGCAAACTACGTTATTAAGGTTCTTTATATCCTTGAAATAAGTCTCTATTTCATCAGGATAGACATTCTCCCCGTTAGAAAGAATAATTGTGTCTTTTATTCTTCCTTTGATGAAATAGTAACCTTGGTCATCTTTTGAAGCTATGTCGCCAGTTGGGAAGAATTCCTTGGAATAATCGACATTTTTTAAGACTCCACCGATTATTTCCTTGCTGTGGCAAATACGACTTCTTACATAAAGTTGGCCTGTTGTTTGTTCAACATCGCCATTACTTCCATCTTCACCAATTCTAAATTCTATTCCATGAAGAGGCTTACCGATTGAACTTTTTAATCTTTGTTCGATGCTAGGGGATAATTCTACCGAAACAATACCGATTTCGGTCATTCCATAACCGTTATACAAAGGATATCCTAGACCATTAATTAGATTTTGGGTTCGAGGGGAAAGGAAGCCACCTCCAGAAATACAGTATTTAGGAGACTTGCCAAGTATTCTTTGCTTAAAGATATTGGCTATATGCTTTGATCCGCCTAAACCCGCTTCCTTTTTTGTTATCTTATTAGTATTAAAGGCAATCATTTTCTCGAATACATTGGCTTTTCTTTTGCCTATAGTTGATACTGTTCTTGATACTTTTTGGGCAACTCCATCCCAAAACAATGGAACTGAATAGACATGCGTACATTTGGCGTTTTTGATAGCAAATATTAAATCATTAGTAGCCATTGAAGATGGATAAACAATAGTCTTTCCAAAGAAGGAATACCAAAGCAAGACGGCAATAAATCCGAATATGTGGTGGTATGGCAGCATTGCTAATATCCTTGTTTTTCCTGGATAGATAATATCGTTTGTGATTTCTCCCATGTTATATGCGGCGCAAATCTGGGCAACCATGTTTTTGCCATTATAAACCATTAATTTTGCATCACCGGTAGTTCCAGAAGAACAGAAAATCATATGGTTTGCCCAATCAGGTCTAAATGAGTAGTCAGGTTCTTCGTTATATATTTCATTTAGTCTATAAGAACGGCAAATAAATGTCTCTTCATCATTAGCGATTAAGGCCTTTGCTCCAGCTTGCTTTAATAAATTATTGGTGTTTTCCTTTGGCAATCTAGCATCTATTAATAGCGGAATGTGTCCTGTCATTAATAAAGCCCAGAAAATAGTTGGCCATCTAGGAGAATTTTTTAGCTTTATACCAACGACGCTTCCAGGGGCGGTATTTATTAAT
>JALEUF010000032.1 GCA_022781015.1 Caryophanales bacterium | reverse complement strand
GTCCAGATGAGTTTATGGAATTATCTTACATATGAAGAGATGGATAAGACAAAATTACTTATCGAAGACTTGAATAGAAAGATGAACAAGAAAGTATTCTTTAGGCTTGGAGAGGTCAAAAAAGATGGAGATAAATGAGGCTTTGGAGAAATATATTCTTTATCTAGTTGGAGAAAAAGGATTAAGCAAGAACACTGTTTCTAATTATAAAGAAGACCTAGATTTGTTTTTCTTGCATTTCAACGATATAAAGGATACATCTTGTTTGGATGATTCTTTATTAGAAGAATATGCGATTTATCAAGGAGAAAGAGGCTTAACAAGTGCTTCAATAGCTAGAAGATTATCTTCATTAAAGAATTTCTTTCTCTTTCTAGATAAGGAAAAGATAGCAAATATCAATATTAGTCGACTTGATTTGCCAAAAAAGCAAAGAAAGTTACCAGAAGTATTAAGCAATGAAGAAATTTCCTCCTTATTATCTAGTATCGATACATCTAAAAAAGAAGGTAGTAGGGACCTAGCAATGTTATTAACGATGTATTCTAGCGGACTTAGGGTTTCTGAATTGCTAGATTTAAAGATTGAAGATATTTCTTTTAATAAAAGGATAATATTAGTAAGGTCAGGCAAAGGAAATAAGCAAAGAAGCGTACCGATTAACCAAGATTGTCTTGATGTTATATTGAATTATATAGATACAAGTAGAAAAGAATTCCCTAATTCTAAGAAGTCTCCTTACTTATTCTTAAATAAATTCGGCAATCCGATGTCCCGTAATTACTTTTTTGTATTAGTTAAAGAATATGCTGCCATTGCTGGGATTAATAAAAATATCCATCCCCATACATTGCGCCATTCATTCGCGACGACTTTATTAGAAAACGGAATTAACATTGTTGCCTTAAAAGACATGCTAGGACATTCCCATCTAGAAACAACCCAGATATATACAAAAGTATCGACTAAGAAGGCATTTAAGGACTATTCTTCAACTTTTGACAAATAGTCAAATCATCTTTTAAGACAAATCAAGGCAAAGAATATATAATCTAGTTACAAATAATTTTGGAGGTTAACTAAGCTAATGGATAATAAATACAAATTCGACAGAATATTCGTAATAGTCGCCGATTCGCTTGGGATAGGGGAAGAGCCTGATGCGGCTAAATTCGATGATGTAGGGTCAAATACATTTGCCCATGCAGCCGAATCTGTTAATGGCATTAAATGTCCTAATATGGAAGCGATGGGTCTAGGCGAACTAGATGACATCAAAGGTGTTAAAGTAGATTCTAATCATCCAAATAGTTATAGCGCTAGACTTCGCGAGGCTAGTAATGGCAAGGATACGATGACTGGACACTGGGAAATGATGGGTATTCTAACCTTAAAACCTTTCAAGACCTTCACCGATACTGGCTTCCCGAAAGAACTAATCGACGAATTAGAAGAAAAGACTGGCCGTAAGGTTATTGGCAATTATTCTTCTTCCGGAACAGAAATATTAAAGGTATTAGGAGAAGAACAAACTAGAGATGGTTCATTAATTGTCTATACTTCTGCTGACTCTGTATTACAAATTGCTGCAAATGAATCGGTAATTCCTGTACCTGAACTTTATAGATGCTGCGAAATTGCTAGAGAAATATGCATGAAGAGCGAATATCTAGTTGGAAGAGTCATTGCTAGGCCATTTGTTGGAACGAATAAAGACAATTTCAAGCGTGATGGGGCTTCTAGACATGACTATACTATTTCTCCAACTGGAATTTCCGTCATGGATATATTAAAAGAAAACGGGCTTACCGTTTCTGCTATTGGCAAGATTAACGATATCTTCAATGGAGTCGGCGTGACTAGAACAATACACACAGCCACTAATGAAGAAGGAATGGATGAAGCCATTCGCCAACTTAAAGAAGATGATTACAAAGGACTATGCTTTGTTAATCTTGTCGAATTCGATTCTGAATATGGGCATAGAAGAAATGCTGTCGGATATGCTAGATGCATCGAAGCTTTTGATAAGCGAGTAGGGGAATTCATCCCTAATATGAAGCCAACTGATTTGCTCATCATCACAGCAGATCATGGCAATGATCCTACATTCAAAGGAACTGACCATACAAGAGAAAAAGTTCCATTCCTAGCCTATTCTCCTTGCTTTAAGGAAGGAAAATTCCTTGGGGAATATCCTAGCTTTGCCTGCATTGGGGCTTCTATATTAAAAAACTTTCATCTAAATAAAAAAGAAGGAATGATAGGGGAAGAGATAAGCGAATTGCAAAAGGATTAAAAATGAAAAAAATAACCTATTTATTGGCCTTAAGTGCCTTTACACTTGTTTCTTGTGGCACGTCTAGCTCAGAAACAAGTTCAAATTCCCCATCTAGCGAAGATACTTCTAAGCTAACTAGCGAAGTTATTGATACTTCAACGTTGAATGTTCTTTCTCCAACCGGGATCCCTGCCTTGGCTTTCTATGACCAAGGTTCCAACAAGAACTTTGTAACTGCAGTAGCTTCGACTATACCTCCAAATTTTGCTGCATCAGGTTCAAATAGTTATGATGTCATCGTATTTGATGGAATCGGCGGATTAAATAACATAACCGTTAATAAAAGAGGTTACGCCTTGGCTAAATGGATTTCTGGAGGAACTTTCTACGTTGTTTCTACTAAGCATAATAAAGGTGAAACCTTCAATAGCGAATCTACGATCAATGGATTTGTAAAAACTGGCATTGCCTCCTTATCTTTTATGAAACTAGCCAAAGATAACTGGAATTGGGCAGATTATTCTTCATCTAATAAGATTACCTTCTCTGATGCAGTAAGCGATGTTAAGAACAATTTGGTATCTAATCCAGATTCCTATGATTATTATATCGTTGCTGAACCAGTTTTAACGTCCGCTAGAGGCGCTTTAAAGGCTAAGGGAGTAACTCTTAACGTCATCTATAATATCCAAGAGGAATGGGCTAAGTATTATGATAATGCCCTAGTTCCTGCGGCTGGATTATTTGTTAATAAGAATTCTTATCAAGAAAAGAAAGAAACTATCGATAAATTCCTTGATGAAGTAGATGAAAGAATTGTAAATGCCATCGATAATCCTCAAGTTGCCGTCGATGCCTTAAATGCTTATGAAGCTATCGATACAACTAATGACAATGATTGCCAAACTAGATTCGGATTTACTCCAGCCTTGGTAGGAACATTACAAAAAGACGGGGCTAATAAATTCAATTTGATTAAAAATAGCGCTGTATCATCCATTAAAGATATAGCCAATTCATTTAGGAGCATCTTAGGACAGCCTAATTTCCCAGATACTTCATTCTTAACTAGATGATTATGAAAGACAAAAGAACCCAAAAACTAGCCATTTTATCGACTCTTTTAGGGTTCTTTTTCCTTATTGGGATACTCTATTTGACCTCATTTATTCTAAAATCGAACAAAAATGATGTTTTACCTTATCCTCATGAAATTTTAGCCCGTGTCATAGATCTTCTTTTTATTAAAGGTGCTAAAAGGACTTGGATTGGGGTTGGCTATACTTTGTTAAGAATATTAATAGGATTTGGAGTTTCGTTTATCCTTGGCGCTTTGTTAGGCACTATTGGAAGTCTATTTAAACTATTCGGTAATTTTTTATCTATTTCAGTAGCCATTAAAAGAACGATTCCAACTGCGGCCGTAACA
>JALEUF010000020.1 GCA_022781015.1 Caryophanales bacterium | reverse complement strand
TAGTTCTATTTGCTATTGCAGGTATTTCATCTACCTTGGTTAGTGTCGTTAATCATTTCACTTCCCAAGTAATTGCTAAAAACAATAAAGAAAAGGAAGAAAAATTATTAAGGGAAATCTATCCTAGCGGAGATATTTCTTCTCCGATTGAAGTAAACATCAATCATATTGAAAAATATTGGGAGATTAGCAATAAAGAGCAAGGACGTATATATAAATGCTCTGGAAAAAACGCATATGGGTCGATTACTTTGCTAGTTGGGATATCAAGTGAATTTAAATTGGGAAGGATGTCTTTCCTTGATTTAAATCAATCTTATGCCCAGACATTAAAAGATAATTACATTAACCCATATATGAATTCGTCTAATAAAGAAGTTGCCTTGGATAATGTTAGCTGTGGGGCAACTTTCGGGGCTAAATTAATTCAAGAGATGGTATTAGAAGCAGTAGCTAACTACAAGGAGGGCAAATAAATGGAAAAGAAAGAATATAAATCCACATTTATATCTGGAATCATTAAAGAAAATCCTTTATTTGTTTCCTTGTTAGGATTTTGTCCAGCCTTGGCAGTTACTAAAAGTCTAGAAGCTGCTTTAGGGATGGGTGTCTTATTTACTTTTGTCTTATTCTTCTCCAATTTACTTATTTCTTTATTAAGGAAATTAATCCCAGAAGAAATAAAGATTCCTTGTTATATCATTATCATTGCTTCCTTTGTAACGGTAGTTAAATTATTATGTGAAGCCTATCTTCCTGAATTATATTCAACATTAGGGGTATTTATATCTCTTATCGTTGTTAATTGTATTGTTTTAGGTAGGGCGGAAGCTTTCTCTAGCAAGAATGGACCAGTCCTATCAATGCTAGATGCCTTAGGCAATGGATTAGGATATACATTAGCTATATGTCTAATTGCCTTAATTAGAGAAGTGTTAGGTACTGGGATGCTTACTTTTGGAACAACATTCACCTTTATTGCAAATGCAAATGGAGGAGTGCCTTTTAAATTATATCTATTGAAGGGAGAGAATTACGGCTTTGCTTTCTCTTTCTTTACTAACCCGGCCGGGGCTTTCCTAGTTGTAGCAATAATACTTGCTATCTTGACATCAATTAGAAACAAAAAGGAAAACAAGAAGAAAGTCGATGCTAAAATAGCCAAGATGAAAGGAGAAAACAAATGAATATCCTTGTATCGTTTTTATTAGCCATATTGTCTTATTCGCTTATCAATAACGTCGTATTAGTTAGATTCTATGGGATTTGTTCTTTTGTCGGTGTAGGCAATAAAATTAAAAGTGCCTTCTTTATGGGCTTAGCAGTTAGCTTTGTCATAATATTAGCCACCTTGATATGTTATCCAATCTATTATTATGTCTTGGTACCAGCTGGAATTGGATTCTTGGATACACTTACCTATATTTTAGTTATTGCTAGCTTAGTCCAGGTTGTAGGTCTATTTATTAAGAAATACTCCCCATCTTTATATAGATCCTTAGGCATATATTTGCCTTTGATTACTACTAATTGTGCCGTCTTGGGCGTAGTTAGCGAGAATACTGCCTCTAATCTAGATTTCTTGTCTAGCCTAGCTAATGGAATCGGGACTTCTTTAGGTTTCTTAATTGTCATTACTTTATTTGCAGCAATTAGGGTTAGGCTAGAATCAGCTTCGACTCCAAAAGCTTTCAAAGGAATTCCAATTGCCTTGATTGTTGCTTCAATTATGGCCATGGCCTTTATGGGATTAGGAGGATTAGGAAACTAATATGATTTATCTTAGCCAAGGTGGGTATTTAGCTATAGGGGTTAGCTTAATTGCTATTTTTGCTATCATATTTGTAGTTTCTTTTGTTCTTTATAAAAAGACTCCAGTCCCAAAAGGATGCGAGGATTTGCTTGCTAATAAAGCTAAATGTGAAGGATGTTCTAAAGCAGATTGTCCTTATGAAAAAAGTATCACGAAGGAGAAGTAAAAAATGGAAATTTTATATGCTTTCTTAATAGTAGGGGGTATTGGATTAGTACTTGGTATAGCCCTTGCATTATTCGCAAAACTATTTTATGTAAAAGAAGATTCTAGAATTAGCGATGTAGAGAAGATGCTTCCTAATTATAATTGCGGGTCTTGTGGCTATCCTGGATGCCACCAGATGGCAGAAAATCTCGTCTCAGGGAAAGAAAAGAATATTTCTAAATGCAAACCTGGCAAGAAAGATAAGAACTTCGATCCGATTATTGAATATCTATCTAACCATCCTGATGACGATGGAACTCTTCATGTTCCTACCTTAAAATGAAAAGAATAGTTTTTCTTCTTCCTATATTGTTTCTATCTTCATGTTCTCCTTCTAAATTAGCATTGAAGACTTCTACTTATGCCTTTTCGACTTTGTTTGATATACGTATATATGAAGGCGAACAAAAGGATTTGGATAATATAGTCTCTATTATCCAAGATATAGAGGCTTCTTTATCTAGCCATGATAAAAATGCTGAGCTATATAAATTAAATAATGATAGGAAAGTAGATAATCCATCAATATATCTAAAAGAATCTTTATCTATTGGATTAGATATAGAAAAAAGAATGGATACTTTTTCTATTTATCTAGGATCATTAAAACAAAAATGGATGGATTCCTTATCTAATAATAAGGTTCTAAGTCAAGATATAATTGATGCTGAATTAGATAAAATAAGAGGGACATGTATTGATATTTCTTCTAATTCAATTACTTTAGAAGGGGAAGGAAATATTGACTTAGGCTCGATTGGAAAAGGTTATTGTCTTGATAAGATAAAAGAATATCTAGACAATAAGAATATATCTTCTTATCTAGTCTCGGCTGGTTCGTCTTCTTCTATATTTGGAGATTTAGAAAATAATAATTTCAAGGTTACTTTAAGAGATTATCCTTCAAGACAACTAAATATAAAAAATGCTGGATTATCAATTTCTTCTATATTTGAGCAAAAATATGAAATTGATGGGGAAATATATTCTCATATTATTAATCCAAAAAATGGAAATAGTAGACCCATGTATCAATATAGCCTTATTTTGGATAGCAAAATGGGTAGAAAATTCCCTTCAACTTATATAGATGGATATTCAACTGGATTTATTAATATGGATATGGAATCCATTAAGGATTTTGCGAAAGAATACGGCTATAAGATCGCTATTGGCAATGATGATATAATTTATTCTAGTGATGGACTCTTCTAAATCATTTTTTAAAAAACACAAGATTGATTTGATAATTGTTATCGTCTCTTTTGCCTTGTGTCTTTCTTCTTGCTTAGGCTTATATTTTTATTCATCTTCAAAGAAAGAAAACAAGATTGCTAATGTTTATCTAAAAAATGAGATTATCCTTTCTATTGATTTGTCTAAAGAAAAGCAAGAAAGAGAGATAAATATAAGTGGGACGCACGGTGAAATGAAACTAGGAGTAAAAAAAGATTATATATGTGTCAAAGAATCTAGCTGTCCCCATAAATATTGCATTAACCAAGGATATACATCTATTTTCCCAATCGTATGTAGCTTTAATGACATCACGATTAAAATAGAGTCTTCTTCACCTTATGAGGTAATTTTATGAATATAGTTACCTCGATTGGAATTATTCTAATCTTATTAATATTCCTTTATTTCTTAGGATTAAATATAAAAGATAATAATCCAAATATTGTAGCTAAGGTTGGTATATCTACTTCCCTTTGTTTAATATTAGGCATTGTTGATTCTTATATTCCTTCTCCTTTAGCAGGAGCTAAGCTAGGATTAGCCAATATTATGATTCTAATTTGCTTATATCAATATGGATTCAAGATTACTTTCTTTATAGATTTATCTAGGGTAATCCTATTATCCATATTCAAAGGGAACTTATTAGGAATGGGGAACATGATGTCATTAGTAGGGGCGTTAATTTCTTTTTTAATCATGGCTATCCTAGTCAAATTAGCTAGAAATAAAATAAGCATCATAGTTATTTCGATGTTAGGATCGCTTGGATTTAATCTAGGCCAGATATTAGTTGGCTATATATATTTAGTCAATATTGGGATTTTATATTATTTGCCTATATTAGAAACAATTGGATTATTTAGCGGAATATTTATTGGCATTCTGTCGAAAACGATACTAAGATATTTGTTGCCCTTGAAAGGAGCACTTAAAAATGAATAAAGAAAAAGAAACTATTGAACCTGAAGTAGTTGATGAAACCCCAAAGGATAAAAAGGAAGAAAAAAGCGGTGGATTTAAAGGCTTTTTCTCCAATTTGAAGAAAACGGTATCTAACACGATGCTAGAAAGCGATATCCGTTCTAATTATGAAAAATTCTCCACGGAAGCAAAATTATATCTCCCAAAGGATAATCTCTTATTAGGTAACGAAGAATCTAAATTTGGCACATTAGATAATGATACTTTCTCTTATTGGGAAAATAAGGATTCTGAACCTATGAAAGGGTCCATATTACAAGTTAATGGCAAATTCTATAGGGTCAAAGACTTCGTTAAAATCGAAATCAAGACGGCATATGACGGGATTGAATATACTAGGGATGGCTTTAAACTAGAATTAGATCCATCTCCAAAAGAAATAAAAGTAGTCAAGGCTGATAAAAGATATTTCCTATTTGAAGAATAATTATTCGCTATAGGATTCTTCTAAAATCTTATTGAATTCAACAATATATTTATTTGGCTTACTTAGAACAAACCCATATGGCTTGAATTCGCCAGAAATAAAATCATCAAAGGCATCGACGTAACTATCGATGTCTTTTTCTATATCCTCTTCCTTATCAAATAGGAATATAGGAAATAACCTTAAATATTTAATAGAAGACCTTTCGTTTTGCTTTGCTAGCCATTTGATTTCCTTTAGCATCTTTTCCTTACTTGCCCCTTTATAGAAAATAAGTAGGCCAACTCTATTTTCATCAATCTCTTCATTAGAGAAAATAACATCATATCCAACTCCTTTTAATATGGACATGAATTTATTTGAAGCAACTTCGTTTTCTTTTATATAGCTAATCTGTAATTTGTTCATGGTTTAATTATAGGAGTTTCTATTACAAATATAAGGAAATAAACCCTAAAATTGGCAATAAATATCAATATACCGGTAAAAATATTTAAAATTGGCATTTTTTACGCAACATTTGGCAAGAAAGTGTCTATAATGAAGTTGCTAAAGACAAATTAAAAATTTGAAAGGAGATAGTTTTTAGTTCAATATGGCAAATAAAAATAAAAGAATTTGTATTATCGGCGGAGGCCCAGCAGGCCAAACCGTTGCCATGAACCTTGAAAAGAAAGGTTATGACAATTACGTCATCTATGAAAAATTAAATCGTGTCGGAGGGAAATGCTTCTCTCCAAAAATGAAGATGGGCCCAAAGATGGATGAAGAAAGAACCATCGAAATGGGTGCTGTCATGGGTTGCGATACCTATTTTGCAGTCGCAGAGGCTGAAAAATTTGGTGGAGCAAGTCATATTGGCGGACCAGCCATGGGTAGGAAATTCATGACTACCGAAGGCAAGGAGCTCAAAAAAGGTTTAGCAGAAAAGCTCAACATGCTTCTAAAGCTAAACAAGATGACCAAGCTATTAAAGAAAAAATATTATGGCTATGACGTCAATGGCCATAGGGGAGTTGCAAAAGGGGAATATGATGGTTCCTTGCCAACTACTCCAGAACTAAAGATTGTCAAAGGCAAAAATCCTAACCTCAAGGATTTATCAATGCCTTTCTCTGAATTCCTTAAGATGAATAAATGTGAAGCGGCTGCTCCAGTATGGAAAGGCCCATTCACTTCATTCGGCTATGGTTATTTTGATGAAATACCAGCTGCTTATGTTCTTAAGTATCTAGATGGATTCACAGTTAGACAATTCTTATCAGTTGGTAAACTCTGGACTTGGAAAGATGGTACCCAATCCATTTGGGAAGGTGTCAATAAGCATCTAAAGCATCCAGCAATCCTAAATACTGAAGTTACTAAGATTGAAAGAAAAGAAGATAAGGTTTTGGTAACTTTAAACGGCAAAGATACCGAAGAATTCGATGATATCATCATCTGCACCCCATTAGAACTATTCTTGAAATATGGCGATCCAACCGAACAGGAAAAGGAACTATTCTCCAAGATTGTCCATAAGGAATATTTCACGATGGCAGTTCGTACAACTCCAGATCCAGATATCTCTTATTACTTCTTTGCCAATATGACTCCAGAAACCAGGGGACACTTGATGGTCTTCTACCATAGGTGGCCAGGAGTTGTCAATCAACCAGTCGTAACATTTACTCTCCGCAACCATGAAGGATGCGAAGATGTCCCATTCGAAGATGCTAAGAAGACGACTATCGAAGATTTGGCCAAGGCTGGTCTACCAGTCAAGGCAACCGAAAGAATCGATGACTGGTATTATTTCCCACATGTAAGTTCAAAAGATTATGCCGATGGATGGTATGATAAAGTTGAAGCTATGCAAGGTAAGAACCATACTTACTATGCTGGTGAAGTCATGGCATTCGGCGACATGGAAGAAACCGCTGAATATGCAAGGGAATTAGTTATCCGTTACTTCTAATTCGACTTCCTTTGAAGGCCCTAGTACCTCCTGACTAGGGCCTTTTATTTTGCCTAATTGTTAAGTATAGTTAATTTTCTCTTGACATGAATGTTAAGCTAACTATACTTTTCATCGTAAAGGAGGCAAAATATGCCATTACCATTTGCGCCAATCGGAAAGAAACTAACTATCGTAAAAGTTAGGGGAGAAGATAGGAGTACCAAACATCTTGCTTCTTTGGGCCTAGTTAAGGGAGAATCCATTTTTCTTTTGCAAGAAGAACATGGGGCAGTGGTTATCAATGTCAAGGAATCTAGATTAGGTCTAGATAGAAATGTATCCATGGGCATTGAGGTTGAGGTTCAACATGAATAACAAACTGTCTGAAACCCCAATCGGGACAACAGTCTATGTTGACTCTATTGCAGGGGAAGGAAGGGTAAAAAGAAGACTCTTCGACATGGGAATTACCCCAGGTGCCGAAATCTATGTAAGAAAGAAAGCCCCTCTAGGTGATCCTATTGAAATTACTATTAGGAATTATGAACTTTCTCTTCGCCATAGCGAAGCTGAATCGGTTCTAGTAAGGAGCCATAAATGATTAACGCAGCACTACTTGGTAATCCAAACTGTGGTAAAACAACTTTATTTAACGCTTTGACTGGGTCGACTGCCTATACTGGCAACTGGCCTGGAGTCACTGTCGAAAAAAGGGAAGGTGTCTATAAAAACAAGAAAAGGGGTAGCGAAGAAATAAAGATTACTGACCTTCCAGGTATCTATTCTTTATCTCCATATAGCCCAGAAGAAGTTATTTCTAGGAATTTCATTCTTCATGAAAAACCTGATGTAGTAATTTCTGTCATCGATGCGACTAATCTTGAGCGTAATCTATATATGACTACCCAACTCCTAGAAATGGATGTTCCGGTTGTAGTTGCCCTCAACATGATTGACGCGGTTGCCGAAAATGACCAACAAATCGATGCAAGGGAGCTAGAAAAAGCTCTTGGAGTGAAGGTAGTTTCAATCTCTGCTTTAAGAAATAAAGGTCTAGACGAATTAATGGAAGCAGTTTCTAAAGCTAAAGAAAGAAAAGGAACTTCTTTCCTTCCGTTTAAGGAAACTTTAGAAAAAGCCAAGAAGATCTATGAAGATAACCATATAGATTCTCCATTATTCCATGCGGTTAAGGCCCTTGAAAAAGATGAATTAGAAGAAAAAGAAAACAAAGTTGCCTATAACGAAGTAAATGATTTAGTTAAAGATGACAAGGTTGATTATGAATCTTCTATTGCCGATGAAAGATATAAATTCCTCTCACCTTTGGTAAATAAAGTCATCGAAGGCAAAAAGACTAGAAATGAAAGCGAAAAGCTTACTTTATCAGATAAAATTGATAAGGTTATGACTAACAAATGGGCTGCCTTGCCTATTATGATTGTCATCTTGTTTGCTATATTCCATATCGTATTTGCTGGAGACTTATTCTACATGCATGCGATGGGATTAGATCTAGGTGAAGGATATCTAGGATATATCAAATTCAATATCGGAGGAGAAGAAGTCCGTCCATTTGCAGGATTATTCTATGATGATGCTGGGATTGCTCCTATTGGAGAATTCCTCCATAGATTAGCTGGCGACCAGGAAACTGGTATATTAGGTTGTATTGCCCTTGGCATTAAGCAAGGATTAATTAGTGCCGGTGCTTCCGAGTGGGTAATTGGCTTAATATATGATGGTGTCCTAGGTGGGGTATGTGCCGTCTTAGGATTTGTACCTCAAATCATGCTTCTATTTGCTTTCTTCTCCTTACTAGAAGATAGCGGATATATGGCTAGAATCGCCTTCGTATTAGATAGATTATTACGTAGATTCGGTGTCTCTGGACGTGCATTCTTGCCTATGATCATGGGATTTGGATGTGGTGTTCCTGCCATGATGAATACAAGAACCCTTTCTTCCGACCAAGAAAGAACAAAAACCATCCGCGTCATTCCATTCTTCACTTGCGGTGCCAAAGCCGAATTCTTAGTAATCATTGCCGCTGCTATTGCTGCAGCTGGTGGGCTTGATGCTGGCTTATTCACCTTCATGCTATATCTACTTGGCGTTGTTATTGCTCTTGTTTCTGTCATTGTCATGACTAAGACTAGCCAAAGAGAAAAAGTACCTCCATTTATCATGGAATTACCTGCCTATCACCTCCCAAGCCCGAAAGCCTTGGCCTTACATGTCTATGACAAGGGAAAGCACTTTGTCATCAAAGCATTTACCATCATCTTCTTATCTACTGTTATCATCTGGGTCTTATCTAATTTCTCCTGGAAATGGGAAATGGTTGAACCAAATGAATCAATTCTCCATGATCTTGGTGTCTTCATTGCTCCTGTATTTACTCCTCTTGGATTTGGAAGTGCCCAAACTGGCGGATATTCATGGATATTCTCCGTTGCTTCTATTCAAGGTATAGTCGCTAAAGAAAACGTTACTTCAACAGTCGAAAGCCTTGCTTCTGGTTTAGGGTTAAGTTCATTTGAAGATATTGCTGCTGCTAGTGGAATAACCAAAGGTGGCTTAGTTGGATTTGCCTTGTTTAATATGCTTACCATTCCTTGCTTTGCTTCTGTTGCAACTGCTAAAGGCGAATTAAAAGATCATAAGACATTCGTATTCACCGTCTTATTCTGGCTAGGTTTATCCTATATCATGGGTATAATTGGTTACATAAGTGTCGATTATGTTTGGACTTTAGGAATTACATTACCATTACTTGTTCTAGGCGGAGTGGGGCTATATTTCTATGACCGTTACAAAACCAAGAAAGAGGCAATGGCTGCATGAATTTATTAGCATTAGAAAATATAAATGTAATCGATATAGTAATATTAGTAGTTGTTGCTATTGTTATAATCCTTGCCGCTACTTATGTGATTATCAAAAAGAAAAGCGGTGGATGTAATTGTGGTTGTTCTTCTAATAAGGGTAAGTCCCTATTAGCGGATTATAAAGCCACTAAAAAAAGAGAAGAGAAGAAGCATTGTTCCTGTTGCCGCAATGATGATAATTCTAAGAAGGAAGGCGAATAACCTTCCTTCTTTTACCCTTATATTATTTATATAAGCAAATTTAGGTAAAATATGGCATCAATTTGTGAATTTGGTTATTGTTAAGTGTCTTTCCTTGCCTTATAATAGCAAAGCCGTTTTTGAAACGGCATAAGGTCTATAACGGTTTGGGACTTTAGCTCAGCTGGGAGAGCGCGTGCTTTGCAAGCATGAGGTCGACGGTTCGATCCCGTTAAGTTCCACCATATGGCTGCGTAGCCCAGTTGGTTAGAGCAATCGGCTCATACCCGGTGTGTCGAGGGTTCGAGTCCCCCCGCAGCCACCAATTGATTAATTCCCTATTGCAAAGTAGGGTTTTTTATTTATATTATAATATTGAGCTGTCCGAAAGGACTGGGTTCACCAATTAAGGGCAGGACGCCCTTTTTTTGTAAGAATAAATTTCATTCTGTTCGAACACATTCGAATGTAATCGGATTAGAATTTTGATTCTCCACTTTTTATTCAATAAAATG
>JALEUF010000006.1 GCA_022781015.1 Caryophanales bacterium | reverse complement strand
GTTAGAAAATTACGCCTTAGAGAATTCGAAAAAGAAGGAAAAGCTTTCTAAAAGCGCGAAGAAAGAAGAAAGAACAGCTTTCTTATTCATTCTAGTTCCTTTAATTGGCTTTATTATTTTCACCCTAGTTTCATCTGGGTTTTCCATATATCAATCTTTCACCGACTATAATCCGATTAGGGATAGCGGTAAGTGGGTTGGTTTTAATAACTACATCAACCTTTTTAAGAACAAGGATTTCATTAATGCGGTATCTAATACGGTTGTCTTGCTTTTATCAATTCCATTAGGGATAACCGCAGGATTGCTGCTAGCTGTTTATTTGAAGCAATTAGCACACGGGTCAAAGCTTTTGTCCTTGCTGTTCTATTTGCCTGCCGTTACTAGTGCTGTTTCAATCTGCGTTATTTGGCAATACATGTTCAATTATGAATATGGTTTGATCAACAAGATGTTTAATCTTCATATCAACTGGTTTGATAATAACGATTTCTTCTTGATTAAGATTGCTATCTTTATAAAAGGTGTCTGGGGTGGCATGGGTGGAACGATGATTCTATATGCTGCCGGGCTCAATAATGTCCCTGATGATTATTATGAATGTTCTGAAATCGATGGGGCATCTAGATGGCAACAATTCATGCATATCACTGTTCCGATGGTTTCTCCTACTACTTTCTATTTAGTAGTAACCCAAATCATTTCTCACTTGCAGGCTTATGCCGATGCAGCAATATTTACTAAAGGTACAAAACCTGCACAGACAATTATTTATTACATTTGGACATATGGTATAGAAGACGGGAAATATGGGATGGCTTCAGCAGCAGCTGTCAGCTTAGCCGTTGTTATTGCCTTAGTTACCATTATTCAATTCAAGAGGAGCAAGATGTTTGATATTTAATTATGGATAGAGTTGAGTTATTGAACAATGTTCCTTTGGCTCTTGCCCAAAGCGAAGAAGCATCAAATAGCAAGAAAAAGAAATTCGCGAGATTTTCACGTTTTTCCACATCGGAAAAGATAATTTATGTTGTTTCTACCGTAATTGTCATTTTATTAGCCCTTACAATGCTTTTCCCATTCTATTGGATGTTTGCTAGTGCCTTAAAAAGCGTTGCTGAAAACATGTCCTTAGATTTAATTCTTTGGTCTGCTAATCCTAACTGGGGTGTATTTGAAAAGCTATTCAACAAATATGATTTCGGTAGGGCTATTTTAAATACTGTTATCATTGAAATCAGCATTATTCCGGTTGGAACTTTTGTTTCTTCCTTGGCGGCTTTTGCTTTTGCTAAGATGCATTTTAGACATAAGAAAGCATTATTAATTACCATCATGGTCGGTATGATGATTCCTTATAGCGCAGTCATGCTTCCTCAATATAGAGCCTATGATTCGATGGGTTTAATCGGAACGCTTTGGCCAATTATAATTCCTGGTCTATTTGGAAGAATTTCCATGATGTTCTTCCTTATTACATATATGAAAGGAGCTATCCATGATTCTATTATCGAATCAGCAAAAATAGATGGTTCTTCTTTCTTTAGGATGTATTGGCAAATCGCACTCCCTTTAGCAAAAAATGCCATTTTTGCGCAGATAATTTTCTGGTTTGTAGGAATTTGGAATGACTATTTTGCACCTTCTTTATATTTAACAAACGAGAACATAAGGACTGTACAAGTTGTTTTAAACCTATTAAATAGCGATACAGGAGGCAATCTTGAATTCCCTGTTATGATGGCCGGCGCTTTTGTTAGCTCTATACCTATGATTGTCTTCTTCTTAATATTCAGGAACATGTTTGTAGGTTCTATTACGATGAGTGGGGTCAAAGAATAATGAAGCACTGCAATCCGATTGATTTCAAAGAGAATAATTTCCGCGATTATGGGGATCCCTATGTTTTAAGACATGACGGAACTTATTATTTATACTTTACCTCTGCTAATCCAGAAGGGTTACCTAGGGTTTATTCTTCGCTTGATTTAATTAATTATGAAGATTTAGGCGAGATAACTAGTGATCCTAAAGCAATTTGTTCCTTTGCCCCAGAAGTTTTATATGCATTTGGTAAATTCTATATGGTTACTTCTCCTAGAGGGAATGGCCATTATGTATTTACTTCTACTTCTCCAACTGGTCCATTTATTAGAATTACTGATAATATCAATTCGATGATTGATGGAAGCTTATTTGTTTGCAAGGAAGGCAAATTACATTTCCTAAGAGCTTCTTCTAGTGGAACCATCATCTTAGATATGGATGAAAACGGGAATGTATCTAACCACCGCTTAATTCCTTTATCTTTGGATGGTTGGACCGAAGGACCATCATTAATCAATTACGAAGGCAAATATTATCTTTTCTATTGTGGGAACCATTATTGTGCGACCGGATATAGGGTCAATTATGCCGTTTCTAGACATTTAGATGGACCTTATGTTGATGGAATTAATAATCCATTAATTATTAGCACGGATACTCCTATATCAAAACTAGGACATTCTAGCGAAGTTTTATCTCCTGATCTATGTTCTTATCTAATTTTCTATCATGGGATGACAAATGCCCTAGGTAGACATAAAAGAGTAGTAAATTTCGACAGGTTATTAATTAAAGATGGAAATGTAAGCACTTCCCCTACTTTCTTTGAGGTAGAAAAATACCGTAAGCCTACAAATTACTATAGGGGAAAAGAAAAAGAAACCGTATTTAATTTTGCTAATCCTGCTAAAAAAGAATTTGTCCTAGAAGCCTTTATGGATGATAAGGCCATTATAGAATTAGGAAATGGATATTCTTTATCTTTTGCAAATGGTTATATTTCCTTAATTCATGATGGACATGTAGTCGAAAAGTCTATAAATAATTTTGATTTTAATTATTCTCATACAGTTAGGATTGAGAATAAAGATAAGTTATATATCTATATCGACACAGCTAATGTTTCTTGTTTTGATTCTATCCTTCCTGGTGTTTTGGGTTACAAGAAAGAAAAAGGAAATCACGTTGGATTCTTTGGTTATTCAAATGTTGAAGATAACCAATTCAAACGTGCCATCCCTGGTTATTATTCTTCTAAATTCCTTAATAATGAAAACGGGAAAATTTGTTTTGATTATGTAGCCAAAGATAAGACAAATTATGAGCTGTCTTTGTTATTAGCTTGGAAAGAAAAAACCACAATTAAGGTTAATGGGAAGCCGTATAAAATCGATTCTAATAAATCTGAATTCGCTTCATTATTTGTTTCGCTAGGAACGGTAGAACTAGAAAAAGAGGGGACCCTCTATATCGAATTTGATGAAAATAAGGTTCAAATAGTCGGTTTGAAACTGGAAGAAATTAAATCTTTAGAATCTTATTCAAACTTCTCTAGCGAAGAGAAAATAGATAAATTCCAAATTAATGAAATTGAAGGAAACAATGAAGTAAGCGTTAAGTTTGTTAATAAAGGATATACTCCTTATTCAGAAGCAGGGATCTTATTGAATGTAACTTCCTTTTCTAAAGATACCATTCAGTGTAGGCATCATTTAAATGGTTTATTTGTAGGATTTAGAAATAAACTTTTAGTAATTGATGATTATAGATATAAGGCCACGAGGATTTTTGATAAGCCACTTCCTATCGAAGAGAATAAAGAATATTCATTAAGGGTTAGTTACAAAGATTCTTTGTTAAATATCTATCTAGATGATTCCTTGATGTTTAGTATTTATCATCCTTCATTAAATACTTTTGGGCGCGATGGACTTTATCGAAGCGAAAATTCCAATGTTGAATTTAGTGATTTCAAAGCAAGGAGGGTTTTATGAAAAGAAATGTTATTGTTATAGCTGTTTGGGCCTCTTTGATTTTAGCAATCGTCCTATTTTGCTTGATTTATGTAATTGCTAAGGGTGCTACATCAACCGATTTAGCCATTTTTGGAGGCAATTTATGAAACGCAAACTACTTCTAATGATTTTGCTTCCTTCTTTACTTGCTTCCTGCGGGATAAAAGTAGATGACCCTTATATGGATAGCCATGACGCTTTCTCTTATAACGGCAATTTTGAAAACCCTGAATTAAATATTGATGGGAAAGATGACGAAGATGCCTGGAAAAGCGAATATGCTTCATCTACTTATTCAATAACCTATCAATCAAAATCTGCTAATAACACAGAAAACCAAAGATATAAGGCTGATTTTAAGCTCTATAGAGGCGAAAAGGAACTATGTGTATTTGTTAAAGTTACCGATCCAAATTTATTAACAGTTGGCAATGATAACGGCAATAACGTTTCCTTAAGCGACTCCGTAGAAATATATCTAGACACCCTTCTAAACGGAGGTGAGCGTCCTCAATCTGATGATTATCAAATTAATCTAGGTATCCACAATAAAACGCGTGTTCTTGTTGGAAATGGGTCTGGCTGGTCTTCTTGGACTGGCTTAGTTCAATATGAAGCCATTCTAAATGGCACAATGAACAAGGAAGGCGATGTAGATGAAGGTTATTCAATTGAAATGTCTATTCCTTATAAACAAATAGGAATCAAACGCGATACTAAGATTGGAGTTGCTTTCGGATTGGTTGATAAATATTCATCAAAGACTACTAATTCGAAGATGTGGTATGGATTAACATACAAAGGGAATTTTGCCAACCCGCAAAAGCCGGATACCTACTTCATTTATGATAAAAATAGCCTTTCTATCCCTCCTGTTCCTACTTATGATGAAACAAAGGATGCCCATGAATATAAATTGGGATATGGTAGTTTAAAAGCAGGAAATACCACTTCTGCTAATCACCCAGAAATTGATATAGGTGTATTTAGAAAAGATGATGAGGTTGCCTTTAGGTTAGACAATAAAGGAGCTGGATGGGGTGAAAATTCAGCTTATTGGTTCTATTTCGATGGCGGAGAATATGGAAAAACTGTTAGAGATGAAAATTCTTGGTGTATAAGACTTACTCCAGTTGGAGGAGTTAGCAATTTCTTCTATTTAGGCGGCCCAAATCTAAACAAAGATGTCGCTAGCAAAAACAAGTTATCTGTAATGGTTGATGATAGATATATGTATCTTTGCTATTCATTGTCATTAATCAACGAAAAATATGTTTCTAAGCCTATTGCGTTTGCTCTTGCTTCGGCTGATTTAACTACTCAAAAAGTAATGGTTACAATGACTAGCGAACATGGCAAGGCGAGCATGTCAAACCCATCTACATTCACTTGGATTGATTCTAATGGGGAATTATTCTCTAATGATTACAACCCAGAAAAAGATACGACTCCATATTTAACCTCCGTTGGCTTAATTAAAGGCAATCCAGTTGATGTTTATAGGAAAGAAAGCGCCCTTAAATTAAGGGTTAAGGCCATCGACGAGACTTTGATGAGTAATTATTCAATCACCTTCTATTTCGACGCCTCTAGTAAGGATTCTACTGCTAGAAATAACTCTACTTGGTGTTTAAGAATAAAACTAAAAGAAAAGACTGTTAAAGATTACTTTATGTTAGGCCCAGATAACAAAAACAAAGCTATTTTGCAGGCTGGAATTACTTTAGAGGTATCTTCTGAATATCTGGTTGTTAGCTTGCCTTTGGATGGGGTTTCTTCCGCATACAAAGATAAGGACATTGGATTTACCTGTTCTTTATTTAACCCTGAATTTACGAAACTAGATTCAACAATGAAAGTAAATGAAGTTCAGACCAATAATTCCAATCCATCTACATTTGTTTGGATTGATTCGGCTTCTAATTTGAAATAAAAGGAGA
>JALEUF010000118.1 GCA_022781015.1 Caryophanales bacterium | reverse complement strand
ATATGAATCTAATGAAGCTGGTAAAGCTCTTGTTGCTGCTGGTCCAAAAACCACTAAGTAATTATTTAAATTCTTAAGCCTAGAACGTGTCTAACCTAGATGCATCTAGGCTTTTTCTTTTAGATAAGAAAATACATGGGGGACGTGTATTGATTTACTCACAAAAACCTAATTTTAGTTTAAAAAAATCTACAACTTTATTAAAATTGAAAAGAAAGGTTTAATAATTCCCTTATAATAATAAGCAACTCACTTGAACTTCCAGGGAGAAGATATGAAAAACTTTGATACATTTGCCTTTATGGTTGATTGTTCTAGAGATGGGGTTTTGAATGTTGAATCGGTTAAAAGATTAATCCGTTTATTAAAGAAAATGGATTATAACGCCTTAATGCTCTATATCGAAGATACATATGAAGTTGATAAAGAGCCGTATTTTGGCTATCTTCGTGGAAGATATAGCGTTTCTGATTTAAAAGAGATAGATGAATATGCGAAAGAACATGGGGTTGAATTAATTCCTTGTATCCAAACTCTTGCCCATCTAAATCAAATATTCCGTCATGAAGATTATTCTTCGATTAACGATATAAATGACATCTTGCTAGTAGATGATGAAAGAACTTATCAACTAATCGATAATATGTTTTCTTCATTAGAAAAAGAATTTACCTCTAGAAGAGTCCATATCGGAATGGACGAGGCTCACTTACTAGGACTAGGGAAATATAAAGAATTACACGGATATCAAGATAGGACCGACATCTTTATTAGACACCTAAATAAAGTTAATGAGATTGCAAAGAAACACGGTTTCAGCGTGATGATGTGGTCTGATATGTTCTTTAGATTGGCATCTAATAACTCTTTTTATTACAACGTCGATGCCAAGATGGATCCAAATAAATTGAAAGATGTTCCTAAGGATGTCTTGCAAGTCTATTGGGATTATTACCATAATGACAAGAATATCTATGACAAGATGATATCTCTCCATAAGGAAATTAATTCCAGTTCGCTTTATTTTGCCTCTGGAGTATGGACTTGGGCCGGATTTGCCCCTTTATTAAGCAAGGCAGAAGAAACTATTGCCCCAGGAATTAGAAGTTGTATCGATAACAAAGTCAGGAACGTCATCATGACCGGTTGGGGTGATAACGGGGCTGAATGCTCAATGTTTTCATCTGTTACATCATTGTTCTTTGCTTCTGAAATCGCCAAGGGAATTAATGATATTAATAAAATCAAAGAAGATTTCTTTAATGTCTTAGGCTATAAGTACGACGATTTAAAATTATTAGAAATCCCTAACCAAATAACTAATCCAGGAGAAGGGGATGATCCTAAATTAGTTAACCCATGTAAGTATTTTCTCTATAACGATCCATTGTTAGGCATATTTGATAGTAGGGTTGACATTAATGATGAAATCCTATTTGAAAAGCATGCGAAGAAGCTAAGTGAAGTAAGTTTTAGATGTGGGGAATACAAATATATCTTTGATTATCTAGCTTCTTTATGTCACCTCTTATCAATTAAGGTTTCATTAGGAGTTAGATTGAGGGATGCCTACCGAAAAGGCGATAAGGAAGAACTAAAGAATCTATTGCCTAGAATTGAAGAATGCATCAATAGATTAAGTGATTTCTCTACCCAATATAGGAAAAGATGGATTATCGACAATAAACCAATTGGAATGGAAGTAGGGCAGCTTCGTCTGGGGGGATTAAAAGCAAGATTAGAAGAAACTAGACGAGTAGTAATTGCCTATACGAACGGAACAATAGATAGAATCGAAGAATTAAGGGAAAAGATATTGCCTTTAATTAAAAAAGAGACTAACCCTAAGAGTGCGATTTATTTTAATAGCCATATATTAAATGCTACAAATAACATTTTGTAGTAGATGCATTGCCTTTATTTGATTTTATTAAATTAATAGCTTTTTGATTATTTTGTAATCGAAATGCTATATTATTAACCTATGTATAAAATCATTATTGCCGACGATGAAGAGGCAGTTAGAAATCGCCTGCTTTCATTGCTAGAAAAACAAAAAGAAGACTTTGAGGTTATTGGGTCATACCAAAATGGTTACGATGCTTTAGAAGCAGGGGTATCATTAACTGATTTGGATCTGCTTATAACTGATATCAAGATGCCTTTTATTACAGGCTTAGAATTAGCTAAAACCCTAAAAGAAACGCACCCATTACTTCAAATAATAATTCTTTCTGGCTTTGATGATTTTGATTTTGCTAAGCAAGCGATTAATCTGGACGCCGTTGCTTATCTATCTAAGCCATTATCTTTTGAAGAATTACGTCAAGCGTTAGCCAAGGCTAAAGAAAGGCTAGATAAATCAAAAGATATAAATAGAGATATCAAGAAGCTACAAGAACATAGGCAGACATTAAGGAAAGTAGAACAGAACGCTGATTTATTAAGGTTATGTACCTTAAAAAATATTCCAGATAAGTTATTAGAAAAACTAGAAGCAGATGGGATTAACTTGAAGAATAAATACATTTCCATTGCCTTGTTTGATTCAGATAAGGAAGAAGAGTCTTTGACATATGAAGATATCGAATTGTCTAGGTTCTATTTAGAAGAGAATCTAAATACTACTTTTAAGGATTCCTTATCCTTCTTTACTTTTGAACCATCTTCATCATTAGGCGTTCTTTTTGTAAGCGACAAGCCTCTTACTAGAGACGAATTAGAAGGCAAGTTATCTTTTGTATTAGCCAAGATTAAAAGAAGCTGTGGATTAAGTTTTTCTTGTGCAGTCAGTGAATCTAGTCATATGGGAGAAGAAGGGTTTAGCTATAGAAGATTATTTAGACATACTAGATGGGCTTTGGAATATAGGACCATCATGGGCGAAGGGCTTCTTCTTTTCTATGATGATTTAGCATTACGCCAGGCTGGGCTAGGCAAAGTAGATGACAATGATTTTAAAAACATTGGCTATGCCTTGCTTTATGGCAAAAAAGAAGAAGCAAAAGAATTAAGCAGGAAACTAATAGAGAAACTAGGGAGTATTGATTACAAGGATTCCTATTCTTTAATCATTAATAACCTATTTGATTCCATGTTAAAAAGCTGCATTGCCTTGGATAAGTTATATGCAACATATCGACCCCATGTAGCATTAATCAACGAACTTTATTCAAAAAAGGGATTAGAATCGACATGTGATTTTTTTGATGAACTTATCGATATGGTCCTAGAAATCAATAACGGGGCACGTATAAGTGGATTAGATAACGCTTTTATCCTAATTAAGAAATATATTGATTTTAATTATGCGAATAGTTCCATTTCTATTGAATCTCTTTCAAGTGAATTAGGGTATTCTTCCTCCTATATATTCGCGATTTTAAAAAAGCATGGGACTACCTTTACTAAATTATTGACCAATAGGAGAATGGAAGAAGCTAAACGCCTTCTCTCTGATCCAAATATCAAGATGGCCCAGATTGCGCATGACATTGGATATGATGATCCATATTATTTCTCCCATTGCTTTAAGAAATACTTTGGAATGTCACCTTTGGAGTTCCGTAAACAATGAAGAAAAGGAAACCAAAGTCATTATATTTTTCATTGTTATTACCCCTAGAACTGATTCTAGTTATTTTGGTTGGCTCTATCGTTGCTAGTGCTAATTTCATCTACAAAGAAAACGTTGAGACTACTTCAAATCAAAACTTAAGGACTACAGGGGAACAATTATTAGGAACTTATGATGCTTATTTTTCGCAGATATTTAAAAATAGCGATGTAGTTATTTCTTCTTTTAATGAAACTGATGATCCGTCTTCTTTTAAAGTAAAAATGGATGCGACTTTCTCGGGTTTATTGTCTTTAAAAGAAGAAGTAATAGGAACATCTATCTATAGCGCAAATGATGGGGCTTTGATTACTAGTGCAGGGAAAATAGAAGCAAGTAGCAATGCCAAAAACGAAGGGTGGTTCAAACAAACATTTTCCAGTAACGAGAATAAATTAATACCTATCCTTACTCTTCCTTCTATTCCAAATCCTGTCTATCCATATATGTTTACTCTTTCTAGATATGCTAGTTATGATAGGGATTCTTCTTTTGACGCAGTTATACGCATTGATTTTAGTTTCAATCAAATTGTAAATGTCTTAAGCGAAACAGCTTTAGGAGAAGGAAGCAGCTTCTTAATCTATGATAAGGAATATAGAGAAGTATATTCTTCTTTGCCTAGCGATTTTGATGCTAAGAAGGGGATATTGCAAAACCTAGTAATGGGAATAGGGAATTATAATCTAGGTGACCATTCTTTCTTTGTGTTCGCATCTACTATATCTTCAACATCTTGGAGATTAGGCGTCTTTTTAAATAACGATGCCGTCCATGTTGCTATATCTAATTTCACCTTATATACCACTCTTATCGGGGTGGCTTTAGCATTGGTTTCTGCCTTTATTTTCTTGCTTGTATCAAGAAAAGCGGTAAAGCCAATTTTGTTATTAAGTTCAAAGATGAGCCAAATAGTATCCCTAGAAGAACTTCCTTCCAAACATTTAAATATCGAGGGGTCAAAAGAAATTGTTGAATTAGATAATTCCTTCATTGCCCTTATTGATAGGATTGATGATTTGACTAAGAAACTCATATTTGAAAAAGAAGAGCAAAGGAAAAGCGAACTCCTTGCCCTTCAAAACCAGATTAATCCTCATTTCCTTTATAACACCTTAGATAGCATTCTTGCCCTTATTGAAGAAAAAGAAAACGACAAGGCCGAAGAAATGATTGTCGCCCTTTCTAGGTTCTTTAGGATTTCTATCTCCAAAGGGAAAAACATCATCCCTTTAAGAAAAGAAATAGAACATGCGAAGAATTATCTATTAATCCAGAAGCTTAGGTTTGGAGATGCTTTCGATTATAGTTTTGATGTAAGTGAAGATATTCTTGATATGGATATAGTTAAATTAGTCCTCCAACCTATAATCGAGAATTCTATTAACCATGGTTTAAAAGAAGGGGAAGTGGGGTTAATTAAAGTCAAAGGATATAAAAATAATGGATACGTGTATCTATCTATTTCCGATAATGGATACGGAATGATAGAAGAAACCCGCCTTGCTTTAGAGAATTCATTAAAAGATGAATCTACTTCTAAAGGGGTTGGATTGAAGAATGTCTATATGCGTCTACGTGTCTATTACGGGAACAAAGCCGATATGAAAATCGAAAGTGCATTGGATATAGGTACGACAATTACCTTGATAATCCCAGAAGGAGGGGAACATGAAAAATAAAACTAATTTAATATTCTTGCCTCTTCTTTTGCTTTCCTGTGGCGAGGCTAAAGTAAACCCATGCTTCTTTATTTATGATCTAAACGACAATTTCATGTCTTCTTTAAAAGATGAATTCTCTTTGGCCTTAAAAGAAAAAGGATATGAAGTCACTACATATAACGCTTCAAGGAAACAAAGTACCCAAAATACCCAGATAGGGAAAGAATTGGAATTAAATCCAAAAAACCCATTAATTATTAATGTCGTAGATAGATTAAGTGCATCTATGATTATTGAAAAAGCCGAAAAAGAAGATACCCCTGTATTGTTTATTAATAGAGAACCCCTTAAAGAAGACTGTACGAAGAATAGCTGGGCTAAAGAAAATATATATTATGTAGGTGCCGATAGCATTTACCAAGGCGAAGCCCAATCTGAGATTGCTTCTACTTATTTTGGGGAGGCATCTAATTTTCCTTCATCTAGATTCGACAAGAATAGCGATGGCAAATTGCAGGTCGCTTTATTTAGAGGAGAACTTTCCCATCAAGATGCCGAGAATAGGAGCAAATACGCTTTAGAAAAACTTAGGACAATAGGATTTGAAGTTGACTTGATTAATGTTAGTTATTGCGACTGGGAAAAAAGTCTTGCCTATGAAGAAATGAAAAAGATATATCTTAACGGCGAGAATGTAGAACTCTTGATATGCAATAATGATGAAATGGCTTTAGGCGCTGTTGAATATCTAAAAGAAAAAATGGATGAAAATACTCCTTTTATTGATCAATTCTTCCCTATATTAGGAGTAGATGGAACAGAGACTGGAAAGCAAGCGGTTAAGGATGGATATTTATTAGGGACTGTACTTAATGATGCCTATAACCAAGCCAAGATTTTATCCGATATCTATTTGAATATAGTTGAAAATACTCCTCTCCCTGTTTATGGAGAAGAAATCAAGATAAATGATAATTTTTACTATGTAAAAGGCACTAAAATAACTAGGAATAACTAGGTTTTTGTTAGTCTAAGATAGTATTTTATTCTAAATTTTTTAGAGTTTTTTCCATTCTTTTGAAAGCGCTTTCTAGACAAAATATGAGCAATAAAGGGCGGTGACGTTCTTGCTGAAGTGCCGCCACAATTAGGGATTAAAGGAGGAAAACATGAAAAAACATTTAATTCCATTATTTGCTCTTGCTAGCATGAGCCTACTCGCTTCTTGCGGCAACACCTCAACCGAATATGATTTAGCCACTCACGTTGCTGATGGCGAAATCGGCTATGTAGTTCTTGTTGGAGAAGATGGCAACCCAGAAGCCGAAGACCGTACCAAAGGCTGCATCGCTGCTATGGATGCAGTCGCTGCTAAGTATGGATTAAAAGCCAAAATGCTCGAAAAAACCACTTCCAAAGATGGGTCTGGTGCTTCTTGGAGCGACACCCAAGCTAAAGTCTTAATGGAAACCTGGGTAACAAAGCATGGTGATAAGATTGACTTCGTCGTTTCCAATAACGATGGTATGGCCATTGCTGCTAGCTCTGTCCAAACCCTTCAAAAGAAGACCCCAATCGTTGGATTTGACGCTTTAAAGACTGCCTGCAACATGATCGTTGAAGGAACATTAGCGGGTTCCGTTTCCCAAAACGGAACTGACCAAGCCTATGCCACTGCCTTAGTACTTGGCAACTTAATCGCCGGTAAGACCGACATCACCGAAGGATATAATGGAAACGCTGAATTAAATAAAGATGGCGTTGCTAACCATATCGTTCAAACTAAGTTAGCTGCTGTTACTGCTGCTAATGCTAATCAATATGCTCCAGGAAGCTATGTAACTCCAACCGCAACTGGATTACTATCTGGAAAGAAGGTCCTATATTGCCTATATGACGCCAAAGATAACTTCATCGGCGAAACCTATGCCAAAGACCTTCCACATTATGTTACTGCTTTAGGCGGATCTTATAAGGAATTAAAAGGCGAAAACGACAACTCCAAGATGCTTGAATCCGTCAAGAACGCCAATCAAAGTGACTCCTTTGATGCCTACGCCTTCAATATCCCAGAACATTCAACCTGGCAAGAATATCTAAAGATTGCTGGATTCGAATTTGATGGAACTGGTGCTTGCACCAAGAAAGGCAAACCAACTGTCTTCTTCAACCGTCAACCAAAGACTGGCTCCGATGTTGCTAATCTAGCTGCTGCCAACCTTGACAATGTCTACTTCGTTGGAACTGGTTCCACCGGACAAGGCGAAGTCCAAGGAAAAGTTATCACCGACTGGTTCGATGCTAACATGAAGAAATAACAATTTCTTTGTAAGTATGGGGCGAGCGTCTAAATAGAATTTGGGCGCTCGCTTCTTTTAGGAGGTCATATGGAAGAAACTACTAACATATTAGAAATACACCATCTCTCCAAAAGCTTCGGAAAGAACAAGGTCCTTCATGACATTAATCTTGAAGTCAAAAAGGGTACTGTCCTTGGCTTAATGGGTGAAAATGGTGCTGGAAAGTCCACGATGATGAAGTGTCTTTTCGGCATTTATAGTATGGATGAAGGCGATATTGTCCTCGATGGGAAACATATCAACTTCAAAGATCCTAAAGACGCTCTCGAAAATGGCGTGGCCATGGTTCACCAAGAACTAAATCAATGCCTTGACCGTACTATTCTAGATAACCTCTTCTTAGGAAGGTATCCAACAAAATTTGGCTTGGTCGATGAAGCCGAAATGCTAAGATCTGCCAAAGAACTTTTTGCACGTTTAAAGATGGATATCAATCCAAAAACTATAATGAGAAAAATGAGCGTTAGCGAAAGACAGATGGTCGAAATCGCTAAAGCAGTAAGTTATAACGCCAAAGTAATCGTATTAGATGAACCAACTTCTTCTTTAACCGAAAGAGAAGTAAGAAAGTTGTTTTCAATTGTTTCCTCATTAAGAGAAAAAGGCGTCTCGTTTGTCTATATTTCCCATAAAATGGATGAAATATTTGAGATTTGCGATGAAGTCAGTGTTCTCCGTGATGGAAATATGATTATGACTAAATCAACTAAGGAAACTTGTATGGAAGAGCTGGTCGCCGCCATGGTTGGACGTTCCTTAAGCCAGCGTTTCCCAAAAGTTGATAACACCCCAGGTGAAGTCATATTCGAATTAAAAGATCTTTGCACCCGTTATGCTCCAAAACTAAATAACATCTCCTTCAAAGTAAGAAAAGGTGAAATATTTGGTATTTATGGATTAGTTGGGGCTGGTAGAACCGAATTGCTTGAAACAATCTTTGGATTAAGAACCATTAGAAGTGGTGAGATTATCTATAAAGGGAAGCCACTTAACTTCAAAGGTCCTTGGGATGCGATTAACTATAACTTTGCCTATCTTACCGAAGAAAGAAAGACCTCTGGTATCTTCCCAAAGATGAACCTTACCTTCAATACATGTATCTCTAGTTTAGATAAATTCATCCATGGGATTGCATTAAGCGATTCTAAGATGAAAGAATCGACTGAAGAAGAAATTAAATTGATGCATACCCGCTGCATGGGAGCTGATGATAACATCATGGCCCTTAGTGGTGGAAACCAACAGAAAGTCATCATTGGAAAATGGCTTGAAACATCTCCAGACCTTCTCCTTCTTGATGAACCGACACGTGGTATCGACGTCGGTGCTAAATATGAAATATACCAATTGATCATCAACCTAGCCAAGCAAGGCAAGACATGTATCGTTGTTTCTAGCGAAATGCCTGAAATTCTTGGTATTACAAATCGTATTGCCGTCATGAGCAACTATAACCTTAGCGGAATTGTGGAAACAAAAGAAACTAACCAGGAAGAATTGCTCAAATTGAGTGCTAAATATTTATGAGGAGAAAGAAGATGGAACAAAAAGTAGTCGCGATACTTCCAAAAGAAGAATTAGCGAAAGAAATGGAAATACGTCAAAAACGCATAGATGCCTTAACTAAGCTTGGTGAAAAGCGCATTGCTGATTTACATCGAGAAATCCGCAGCGTTAAAAGCAACCATCAAATCCCAAAGGAAGCTAAAGAAGACATCATTATAAAAGATAAGGCCTTGATTGAAGAGGCAAAGAAAGTTGCCTTGACAAATAAGGAAGAACTCAAAAGAGAAAGAAAAGAATTCTATCAATTAGTTTCTTCTCAATATGGGGCCATGTTAAAGGAAAAGTCTGCTTCTAATAAGAAAGATAAAGAAGAAGCTAAACTTGCCCGTAATAAATTAATCGAAGAAGCAAAGGCTACCTATAAAGCCAAGCTTGCTGAAATCAAAGCCGATTCTGTTGGGGCTTCTACTAAAGAAGAGAAAGAAGAAGCTAGAAGCAACCTAATTGCCGCTAAAAAGGCTTATATGCTCTCTGCTGAAGAAGCCAAAGAAGCTTATAACAATAAAGTAACTGAGAACAAAGATGCCAAGCATCAAATGTTCCAAGAACGTAGCAGCGCGATTAAAAATGCTAGTGGCAAACGTTGCCCAATCCAAGAATATTTCTTGGAAAAATTCGAAGAAAAAGTCTACAAATTCAATATGCGTGACTTCATCTTCAACAATGGTCTATATGTTGTTATTGTCTTAGCAATCATCTTCTTAACCATTGGTTATGCAGTTGCTAATGATGGGGCATTCCTATTCAAGTGGAGCGTAATTGTTTCTATTGTTGAACAAAGTTCTCCTCGTCTATTCTTCTCGTTAGGTGTAGCAGGATTAATCGTCTTGGCTGGTACTGACCTTTCTGTTGGCAGAATGATCGGTATGGGCGGCGTATTGACTGTTATGTTCTGCACAACTAGCGGTATACCTGACATCAAATTCTTAGGACAGACAATGGATTTCTCTGCTATTCCACTTTGGTTTAGGGTAATCCTTGGATTCTTATGCTCAACTGTTGCCTGTACTTTCTTCTCTTGCTTAGCTGGTTTCTTCACTGCTAAATTCAAGATGCATCCATTCATCTCAACCTTAGCTAACCAGCTCATCATCTTCGGTGGCATGGTCTTATTGACCGAAAACGGATTCACCGGTATGCCAAACAATGACTTAATCACCAATTTGACTGGCAGGATAAACGGCACATTCCCAATTATGATTATCTATGCAATCGTGTTAATAATCGTAATGTGGTTTATCTGGAATAAGACGAAGTTCGGTAAGAATATGTTTGCAGTAGGCGGAAATCCTGAAGCTGCTGCTGTTTCTGGAATCAGTGTATTCTGGACAACCATGGGCGTCTTCTTGATGGCTGGTATCCTTTATGGATTAGGATCATCAATATTCGGTATCTATTCAACTTCTGTTAAGGCACAGAACGGTACTGGCATGGAATCTGATGCTATTGCAGCTTGCGTTGTCGGTGGAGTCTCATTTAGCGGTGGTGTCGGCACAATCCATGGCGTCGTCATCGGAACCTTGTTGTTCCAGGCTATCTCCTTCATCCTTCCATATATTGGAATTGGCGACTCTAATGCTCAGTTATTCGTCAAAGGCATCATCATCCTTGTTGCTGTTACATTTGACTGTGCTAAATTCCTTAAGAAGAAATAATAAAAATAATGTATCATTAAGGGGAGGGCTTCCTCCCCTTTTCTAAACACATGAATATCTATACTTTCTTTACTTTAATTATTGTTGGCTTTATCTGCACCTATACGGTTGCTTTGGCGTATGCAAAATATTTACGTGGCCAAACTAGTGGCAAGATAAATGACCTAGCACCTATACTGACTGCTATATTTTTCGGTGGGCCAATCTTGCTTCTAACATATATGATTACTGAGATACGTATAGAAGATTTAGGACATAAAAGACGTTATTTGATATTTGGTATTATTCATACCATATGGCAAGCTACATTAGTCGTGCTTCTAGTCTATTTTGGATTAGTTCACGCTTAATAGATTTAGCAATTTATCAAAATATTTATAATCCCCATTACTAGAAAGATAGATAATGGGATTATTTTTTATATCAATCAAGGCATTGAGGAAATAATCCTCTTTGTTGAAATGCTTTCTTGAAACACTAGTTTTAACAAACATCCTAAGGAAATAATTCTTAACCCCATTGTCTTTTTGCTTCTTTTCTTCTAGCTTGTCTAATGAATCTAGAAAAGAGAAAAATAATGACATCTTTGTTTTGAAATCATCTGGATTAGCAAAGACATATTCGTTATATTGGCCTAATAGAATTAAAGATAAATCTTCATTAGAATTTATTTCCAATTCCCTTTTATTTAATACAGGGGTCAATTGCTTTTTAATCGATCTATGGTTTCCATATAAGAAAGAAAAAGTATCTCTTAGCAAAAGGATCGGGACCGATGACTGCTCAAAATTAGATAAAGGATCGTTACAAAATGTAACCTTTATGAAATCCTTTTCTTTTTTATAAAGAGAAATATTTTCGTTAGGGATAATAGTAGTGGGCATTTCCTTGAAATAGAAATGCTTATCTCCTTTTAATGAATTTACTTTTATGACTTCTAGAAAAGAAGGGGGTAAATTATTTCCTTCGATTAAGAAATTCATTTTTTGGCCTCATCTATTTTTTCAATTCCAGTTATCGCATCGAAAGCCTGACTATAAGATGCATTTAATGGAAGGTTAATTAATGGTTTATCTAATCCGATTACTAATGTAGATGTTGAGATTAATAATTCATTTCTATCTTTTTTTACAAATAGGCGTGTAAAAGGGTTTTTGGATTCATTTACTCTTTTATTATCTTGTCTAGATATAAATGTTGCTGCGGCATTTATTCCTTCTAGGAAATAAGTCCCTTCTTTTTCTAGACTTAGGATTATATTTTCCTTGCCTTCTAAAACATCTAAAAAGGAAACATTTTCTATATCAAATTCTTTTAAATTAGCTAATGGGTTGCCTCTATTTAGATTTAGATAACCAATTCTTGGAGTGGATATAACTTCCATATTTATTCTTTTTAGATATGAAAGGCAGTTATTAATCGCAGAAATTACAATTTCTTTTTCTAATGAAGGCAAAAGAAGGAATATTGTTTGCCTAGTTTTATCAACCCCGTTAAATAGATAAGCAAAGCTAATTGGATTTTTATAAGTAGAGACTAATTCGTTTTTTGATTCAAAATCTACTAATCCGATTACTTCTTTATCATTAAGGAAATTAGATAAAGGGTTGAATTCACCTTTATTAATACTTATTCCTTCAACTCCTTCTAGGGTTATTAATAATTCTTCTTTTCCGTAAACAGAAAGATGATATTTGGCATTCTTATGACCATAGACTTTTATAGCAGTTATGATGTCTTCGACTTTAGTTAAATTAGAAGGGATATTTATTGCAATTGTTTTCATAAGGATATTTTAAATGTAATAGAAAAATAAATGAATTGAATAATTGCTTTTCAAGGCTCAATTGCTCTTTATTTTTTTGCTCAAAAGTCGACATTGTCAATTATATCAACCTTTGACATAATTAAAAAAGGATAGGTAAATTTATGAAAAGGCAGAAAAGCTATTATGATGTTTTCTACAATATAATTACAAATTCTCCTACTACCAGAAGAAAAATTGAAGCTCAAACAGGATACTCTTGGGGAACCGTTTCTTCTAATGTTTGTGCTTTGATCGATGATGGTTTGATTGAGGAGACATCTCCTACAATTAATGGAATAGGGAGGAGTACGTACTCAATAATTGCGAACAAGAAATTTGCAACAATCGGCGTAAGCGTTAATTCATTTAATGTATCTTGTTCTGTTGCTAGAATTGATGGATGCGAATTATTTTCTTTTTCGTTTCCTTTTGAGGCAAACAATCAGAAAGAAGTAATTGATTTGATTGTAAAGGCTTTTGATCAAGGGTTTGAATTTGCCAAAGATAAATTTACTGTCATTACTATTGGGCTAAGTTGTAGAGGATATATAGATAACCAAACAGGAATTTTGGAACGCTTTTTGCCAATAAATGAGTGGAATCCGTTCCCGATTAGAAGTTTTTTAGAAGAAAGATATCGTACATTTGTTTCCGCTAGCGGCGACATGAATTGTATAGCGGTTGATTATTGCAGAAGACATAAGAACAATGCTGATAATACATTGGTTGTAAACATTTCGGATGGCTTAGGTTTTACTTTCCCTTTTGCAAGTGGGACTTTAAATGGTTTAGAACGAATAGATTTTGGACATTCAATTGCTGTAATAAATGGCGAACCTTGCACCTGCGGGAAGAAAGGATGCCTTGAAGTATATTGCTCGGTAGGAGGAATGCTAAAAAGGGCAGGCCTATCTTCGAAAGAGAGGGAGAAGTTGTTTGGGAACGATGACAAATATGGCAAATATATTGATGAAGCCGCTGAACATCTAGGCATTGCTTTAATCAACGTTCTTACCATTTTTAAGGCAAATAATGTTGTTTTGACTGGGGAAATAGTCAACATTAATTCATTCCCAGACAAAGTTAAATCGGCATATTTGAGATATAAAGGTAGCTTAGAGCCTGACATAACTATTTCTATGTCTTCTGATATTTCTATTTCGCTCGGGGTAGCTTTTAAATCGGCAGAGGAGAGAATTTTAAATGATCAAAAATAAGGGTGTCTTTATTTGTCTATCCGGGAACGGAGGGCTAAGCGTAAAGTCGATTAAACGATTTATTGATTTAATGATTTCGTTTGGATATACAAGTATTGAATTGGGCCTAGATGATATGGTCAAAATAAAAGAAGAGCCTTATTTTGGGTATCTCCGTGGAGGTTATTCTATAGATGATTTAATTGAATTAGATAAATATGCAGTTTCAAAAGGAGCAGAGCTTATTCCATCGTGCCAATTTCTTGGTCATTTTGGTTATCTATCAAAGATTCCGGAATATGAAAATATCATTGATATAGATGATATTTTATTGATAGATGAGCCACGCACTTATGAGCTTATAGAAAACATAATCAAAACATTAAGGAAATGCTTTTCTTCTAACAAGATAAATATAGCATTCGACGAGGCACATCATGTTGGATTGGGCAAATATTTGGATAAACACGGATATGTAAATAGGTTTGATTTGATGTTAAAACACCTGAATAAAGTGAATGTTATTGCTAATAAGTATGGTTTTATTTGCCACATGTGGTCTGATATGTTTTTTAAATTTGCAAACCATGGTGTTTACTATGATAAGAATGTGAATTTTGATAAAAAAATTATGGATATGGTGCCAAATAATGTTGGACTATGTTATTGGGATTATTATTCAACGGATAAAGATTTATTAGATTCAATGTTTAAATCTCATCTTCAGTTTAATAGAGAATTATATTTTGCAGGCAGCGTTTCTACTTGTAATGGATTCGCTCCAAGCAATATTGGAAGCCTAGAAAGATTGAAAATTCAATTATGCGAGGCTAAGAAGTTTAATATCGAGAATTATTTAATAACCTTGTGGCCGGACGACGGGTTTGAATGTTCGTATTTTTCCGCTTTGCCAGGATTATTTGAGGCATCTTTACTAATCGATGGGAAGAAACTTGACGATAAGGAAAAGAATAGATTTAAGGAAATCACTGGGATTGACTTTGACATCTATTTACTTTTGGATGAACCTAATAGATCAAAAGTTAATCCGGATTTGAAAGATATAAATATTACTTGTAAGTCTCTTTTGTATAATGATCCATTTTTAGGCTGGAAAGATTTTGAATTAGAAAAAATAATGCCTATTGATTATGAATCTATGGTAAAAAAATATGATGAAGTTATTCCTTTGATTCCAAAAAAATACAGGACCCAGTATATCAAATTAAGGGAATTATGTGCTTGCTTGGCCTATAAATATGACTTAGGAATCAGGACAAGAAAAGCCTATAAGAGTAAAGATTTAAAGGAACTAAAAGATATAATAAAAACATACGATTTGGCTTGTAGTTATTTATTAAGGTTCAAAAAAACTTTTTATAAGCAGTGGATGGAAGAAAACATACCGCATGGTTTTGATGTTCATGAGATTAGGCTAGGCGGTCTTTATATGAGATTAAAGGATTGCAAACAAAGATTGTCTCTTTTTGTTAAAGGAAAAATAAAAAGCATTCCGGAACTAGAAGAAGAACTATTGCCATATGCTAAATTCGACAGCATGTATAACTTATATAAAGGTTTTGCAACCGTTAGAATCATCTAATTTATTTTTTGCTTTATTAATTTTAAAAAACTTAATTTTTATTATTTAAATAATAAGATTCTTAATATTTATATCATTTTTGTTTCTTTGCGTGGGAACGTGTTGATTAGTTTTTCGTTTCAGCAAAAATTAATTTTATGAAAAATAAATATAGATTCTTGCTATTTTTGGGGATGAACGCAATATCGATGAATGTCATTCCTATTCTTTCTTCTTTTGCTTCCAATTCTAACAAACTTGAATCTAAG
>JALEUF010000116.1 GCA_022781015.1 Caryophanales bacterium | reverse complement strand
GGCATCTATTTATACTAAATTAGTAGATGCTGATTTATTCCAGGTTCTAGTAGAAGAAGAAAGCAAGACTCCTATATTCGATTTATCATACCTATTCGATATGTTTGATAACGAATCAAATAAAGCTGCATTTAATGAGGCTTTGGATTTTGCCGATACCGAATTAAGTAGACACCTAATCTCTGGATTAATGTATTCATTATGTCAAAAGGATGAAAACAAGAAAGATAGCGATCCTTCTACTATCCAACTAGTTGATTTCATGCCGAAAAACAATGAAGGCAATATAGATTATTCTTCCTTTGCTTCATTCTCCTGGATGAATGAATTAAAGATTGTCTATGATTCTTTCTATTCTTTAGTCCAAATTAATCCAGTAGAGATGAAAGAAGTATTTGATTGCTTTGGCAGAATTGAAACTTCTACTTCAAATAGAAAGAATGCAAGTGGGGGTGCCGCTTCTTTAATTAGTGATCAATTCTCCAAAAAGATTAGCAATTTTCTAATTGATAATATCGATAAAATAACTGACCCAATAATCGGTGATGTAACTAAAGTTGATAAAAATGGCGTTTCTACTTCATCTAATAAATGCCTGTTAGATTCTTCTTTATTATCCAATGCCCTTCCTGAAATAGTCCCGATGCTAGAGAATTCTTTAAAAGGATCCCTTGAAGGTATTGATTTAAGTGGAGCTCAATCTAGTTTAATTGATACAAGTAACAATAAATCAATAAGGGGCAACTTCAAAAACGAATTCAATTCGATATTCTCTGTCATAAAAGATTTTGCTAAGACGACATCTGGAAAAGCTTTTATTAAAGATATTGACCATATGCCTGGAATTAATTTTGATCCAGCTGGAAAGCTATATTCAATTGATTCAGATTTAGTAGACGCTTTAGCAACTGGATTATCCAATATTGATAATTCCCTCATTGTAAAAGAATTAATCCCTTCTTATGTTGATTCTTTATTATCAAATAATGAATCCTTAAATGAATTCTTCCCAAGTGGAATTAATACAAGGATATCTTCATTAGGAAGTGAAGTAGGTAAGATTATTAGATTAGTTGGGGATTGTCCAAATCTAATTAGATTAGCTTCTAGCGGTTCATTCTCTTCCTTAGATTCCATCATGGAATTCTTAAAGAACAATGGGGATGAGATGAAATTATTATTAAAGACTGTATGCAGCTCTAAATTATTGTTTGCCCCATCCACAGAAGAAGATGATCCTGGGGTATCTAGCGAATCTATCGCAGATTTTATCAACAATCTAACAAAAGGGTTTAAGGAAAACCTATTTACTGCCGAAGATATAAAGAACGCGAAAGATAGCAATGGTTCCTTAGATAACGAAATAGATGCAATGGTAGATGTATTAATCGAACTTGCTGAAAGTGGAGTCGCTTCTTCTTTGACTGAATTAGGCTCATCTTATTCTTCTTCAATCAATACATTATCTAAATTAAATATCGAAAGCACATTCTCTAAGATTGATGAATCTAGCTTGATGAAAAAGATGTTAAGCAATGTTCTTGATGATGGATTGAATACAATCCTAGGTGAAGATAGAGGAAACGTATCTTTTGAGAATGTCACTAGCTGGAAAGAAGAAGGCAAGGCTATACAAAATATTATCAATCTAGCTAGCAAGGGATTAGATTTATCTAGTCTAGATTTCTTCTCTAGTGGGGAATTATTAACTGAAATGTTAAAAGCTTTAGCAGGTTCAGGAATATTTACCCATGAAGGAGAATATATATTCCCGGAATTCCTTTATAACAAGATAATCAATTCTTTAGATAAAACATCTTTAGAATATTTCGCTGATAAGGGGGCTGACTTGAATACCTTAAGCAAAGAAGACGCTACAACAGTATTTAAAGAATCCTTGGTGCAATATAAGAATAATAAGAAAGATTTTATCGATGTCGAACTAAATAAAATTTGCGATGTCTTAAAAGGTATTTCTTCTTTGGGTGGCTTAGATTCCCTTACTGATCTAACTTCTGATTTGTCTAGAATTAAATTAGAGAAGATATTAGAGAACATTGCTTCTTCATCTACTTTAGGAAGAGTACTTCTATATAATGGGATGAATAAGGCGATAAGCAATTTGCCTTCTGCAGGCGGAATCCATTTTAGCAAGGCTAACTGCGATTTCTTCTATAATGAATCTACTACAGCTAAAGATAAAATTGATGAAGTATCTAATGTCATGAATATCTTATCTTTGGTATATGACTCTGGATTAATTAAAGACGGGAGTATGGATTTATCTAAATTAAATATTGATTCCATATCCGTTGAATTCTTCCTTAATCCTTTATTAAATGGGATAAAAGATTCTAAGATACTAGGTGTTAATTCTGCTAGTGTAGTGGCATCTAGTGATGAAAACGAAGGAACCTTATTTGGTGATTTAATATTAACCTTAATTGATAAATCAACTTTATATGATTTAAGTTACTATCCTAATCTCGAAGCAAGCAAAAATGATGCAGTTCCTGCTCTTACTAAGAAGAACGGTTTAGATGAACCTATCAATCGCCATACTACTTTGACCAAGGTTTCTATTGTTAATGGAGTTGGTGTTACTTCTTGGGACAAAGAAATTGAATCTATTTGCAATATATTGAAAGGTCTTCAAGATTCTCCAATGCTAGATGGAACGAATATAAATACGTCTCTTCTTTCTAGTCCAAGTGAATTCTTTGGATATGATAATAAAGAAAAATTGGCAAATAGGGATAATTTAGAGGACTTGTTAACGAAAATTAGCAATTCAAAATTATTAGGTTATGCATTACCAAACAAAATTGAAACCATCCTCTTTAGAGTCGGACCTGATGGACAACATTTCAATGTAAACCACATTGTAGGCAATGGCGCTTTCAAAAACGATTTCCTTTGGGCCGCTGATCCTTATTTTACTAGGACAGCAGACGGAAGTTATGATCGTTATAGCAATTCTGAAATTACTAATCTAGTAGATTTGTTCTACAATCTTTCCTATTGCGATGGTTTAGACGGAAATAATTTAAAATCAATTGACCCATTCCATTTGACTGAGGGTTTAAAGGCCATGTCTAGAAGTGGAATATTCAATTCCATGAACGGGGTTAGAGAAGAAGACAAAACTGGCACTAAATACTATGACTACACGAGTCCGTATGGCAGACTTGATGTTGTCAAACTATTTGATGAAAACAAAATGACTTGTTTCCAAGCTGTCATGGCTAAGTTTGCTGATACTGATTCGCTTCACGATTATCTTTGGAATTCCGCTAATCCAGGTGATGCTAGTTATACTTCCATTAATGATAAAGTTATCGACTTAGTGAAAAATGTTTTTAAAAACAAATATGATAGTGGCAATTTCATTGAATCAGATAAAAAACTAGATGAATTGTCAACCTTCTATTCAGACTTATTAAGTGCAGATGAAAAAGACATTTTTAAGAGTGATAATACAATCGATTTTGACAACGTTTCCAGCGAAGGTCTTTCCGCTTTATTTAAAGCCTTGAACAAATGCTCCTTTTACCAAGATGTAATTCCTAACGCAATGTATGAATTATTCCAAGGCACAACATATGAAATACCTGGAATTGATTTGGCTAGGGCAAATTGCTTTGTCAAATATAAAACTTCATCAAATCCAGGCTTATCCGACGAAGAATGGGCAGGCGAACTAGATTTAATTTGTTCGATATTACCTTTGATTAGAGATAACAAAACTGCTTTAGCAAATGCATCGACTACATTAGAAAACCTTGATCCATTGTTGTTAAGGTCTTTGATGTATGATTTCTCCGAATCATATGTATTCCATAATAATGGGGATTGCCTAAATGAAGGAACTAGTGGTGATTTAAAAGATGATTTAACTGTCTTTGAACAACTCGTCTATTACATCTATGACAATAGTGGACTTGCTGAAAAAGCTTTCTCTATTTCTTCAGATGGGGCTAAATACCTAGATTCTATTGGTACAAATCCGACCTATACATATAAAAATAAATTACATGATAGGATTGTTTCCTTTACCGGTAGTTGGATGGATGAGATCAACCATTTGACATATGGATATGACGGAACAAAGGAATATGGGCTTATCTATGATGCGAATAGGCACCAATTATTGAAGAAAACCGGTTCATCTAGCAATGGTCCTATCGATATAAGCAAAGATACCTTAAAAACCCTTGAACCGGAAAAAATAACCGATTTATTTCATGATATGAATGGGCTAGCCATTGTCGAAGATGCTTTATCTGATACCTTATCTGATTTATTAGAAAACACCGGTCTTAATGATAAATCTATTATTGAATTCGATATGCTAAATTCTACTTCTTATGATTTCTCTGATTACTATCTAGAAGAAAATACCCCATCCATCAATAGGATTACTTTCGATTCTAGTAATGGTAAGTATTCAGTTAAGTTCATAACTGGTGAGGAATTGAATCCTGTATTAACCGTTAATGATTTAGGTTCTAATAAATACGAGGTTATTACCAAAGATTTACGTAATCCATTTACATTAGAATGTGTAGAGGGTGGCGTAATCTCTAGTGTTCATGTTTATTTCGATACAGCCATATATTCGTTAACTAGGGAGCAACTTGCCAAGAAAGACATCGCTGCGATTGGCTCTTTATTAAAAGACATGTACGATCCTGCAAGCCATAAATATTTCGATTTTAATGCTAAAAGCACAATTGATACTACTAGGAATAAAGACTTCCGTGACTTTAGGTACGAAGGCCATTCAACAAAAGGGATTTTCGATTTATTGAAAGATTCAACCATCTATTCTGGCGAATTTAATTTCGATGGAACTAGTGTCAAAGTAGGGGAAGATGCTACTAAGACTACATTTGCTAGCAGGGGGCTAGTATTCAATAATATATTAGAAGTGACGGTTGACTTTAATGAAACCAAAGTACCAGTTTCTTTGGCTTCGAATTTTGACGGTGCTAACAAGTATAAAAAATCGGAAAAGATTACTGAAATATTTGGCAAGTCTAATATGGCTGATGAAGCAAAGTTCTTTGATGAGCAAATATTCTCCTCTTCAATCTTCCAGGCTTATCTAGATACTGCTTCCACAGCAGCCGATTCTGCTACGTTTGCTACTTATAACGGTGTTTTAGGTGCAATTGCTAAAGGCAATGCTACTGATCCAACATTAAAAGATGTAAATATCATAAATTATCTAAAAGACTTCAATAATTATGATTCGAATCTAGGAAAAGAATTGCTTGCAGGTCAATTAGACCATTATATGGAAATTAATGTTGCTAATATCAATAGATATGCGTTAGGTGGTGGCTCTTTATCCAATCCATTAGCGGCTAGATCTTCGTTCATCTCTTCTACAACCTTCACTTCGTTCAAAGAAGGCGATTACGCCCAACTTAAAGATTCTAATGTCTTAGATGGCTTGTCCAAAATGATTAATCTATTATTTGATTTGGTCAATTCCAATAAGACTGTCGCCTATTTAGGGGATATAAATAATGAAAATAGGCATTATGTCGATCTAGTTTATCTAGGCTCTTTATATGACATACTTGCTGGTAAAGGTATCTATGTCGCTAATACAAACGATATGTTTGATTTGAATAATCCTACTAATTACTTCAAAGACGCTTCTGGTCAAGTATTTAGTTATTCTAGCGTTGCTTCCATTATCTCTGCATCATGAAGAACTATCTAAAAGAAGAAGTGCAAGGTGAATCTAGTTGCCTTGGCTCAATATTTAAATGTTTCCTTTTTTCTTGCGATTCCTTGGATGAATTTAAAAGCAAACTAGAACAAATTAGCAAGGAACATCATAAGGCTAAACATATTCCTTATGCCTATATCATTAATAATGAAGTTAGGTGTAGCGATGATGGGGAACCTTCATCTACTGCAGGCAAGCCAATGCTAGACTTCTTAACTAGAAATAATATGGATGATGTAGGAGTAATTGTTACTAGGTATTACGGGGGTAAAGATCTAGGGGTAGGAAGGCTTCGTTCCTATTTCCTTCTATCTTTAGAAGAAGCCTATAAGAAAGCTAGTTTCATAACAAAAGAAGAGACCCATTATGTAATTATCTCTACTCCTTATGATATTTTCTCTTCTATTTCTAGGTTAGCTAAATCTAAGCATATATGCATCAAAGATATTTCCTATCAGATGAATGTCATATTCTCTATATATTCCAAAAAAGAAGAAATAGATTCCCTTCTATCTTCTTTTGTTGATGCTTATCTTCTTCTAGAAGAAGGGGATAAATTAATCGAGAGTAAATATCTATCCTAAATAGATTTGAAAAGGGATAGAATATCCCTTGTGGAGGTAGTTATGATTCCAAAAGATGAACTTAATTCCAGAAGACTAAGGTTTTTAAAGGGAATGGAGCCTAATAGCGT
>JALEUF010000113.1 GCA_022781015.1 Caryophanales bacterium | reverse complement strand
AGAAGGGGCGTCTATATCGATTTGGAATATTTTGATGATACAAGGGTTATAGTCAAATACGACTTACCATTAAGCGAAATAATCTATAACTTCTTTGATAAACTAAAATCCTATACAAAGGGTTATGCTTCCTTAGACTATGATTTTAAAGAATATAGGAAGAGCGAACTTTGCAAGATGGATATTTTGCTAAATGGCGAAACTATCGATGCTTTGTCTTCTATTGTATATCGTCCTGATGCCTATAAAAGGGGACTAGGAATAGTTTCTAAACTCAAAAACATTATTCCGAGGCAACAATTCGAAGTACCAGTCCAAGCCGCAATATCTGGAAAGATAATCGCAAGGGCCGATATTAAATCAATGAGAAAAGATGTATTGGCTAAGTGTTATGGTGGCGATATATCAAGAAAGAAGAAACTTCTTGAAAAACAAAAAGAAGGAAAAAAGAGAATGAAGGCCATTGGCTCGGTAGAAGTACCGCAAGAAGCCTTTATGAGCGTTCTTTCTATTGATGACGATGATAAATAAAGACTTAAAATTAGTAGTTTTTAAGTTGATTTGACATACCTGATATTTTATAATCCAAGCAAGGAAAAATATGAGCGAAAATTCGAAGTTTAACGAAAATTATACCGACAACAATTATGTGTCTATGCAAGAGCTGAAGACCATTCTTCGTTCTTCCCTTATTGATGAGCTTTGGAAAAAGATTTTAGTCTATAGGAATTCTTATTCGAAACCATTGTCTGGATTAAAAGCCATCAACAAGAAGCAATTATGTATAACTTCGACCCAATCTTTATTTGATAGATATTCATCTTTTGAGTCTAAGTTGATGTATTTCCAGACTGAATGTGTCAAAGCCTCAATTTATGAAGATAATAAAATCGCTTTCCAAAAGATTGCTTATTTGCTAGATCTTCAATTGGCTTGCAAAATTTTGGGCATTAAGGCTGATGATTTATCTTTAAAGGCCATAATAAACGGAACTTATCGGGACACCGACTCGAATTTAACTCCTATTGTTGCCTATTTTAAGGCTCTTCAAGGATTCGAATCAGCAATAAATATCTCTGATGGCTATGATTTCCTTGGCCATGAATATGCAATTCTAGAAGGAACTGATGAACTAACTTATTTCTTTAGAAGGACAAATACCCAATCTAAATATACGGCTGCAGTTATTGCTAGAGTCTATGATAGTGCACCTGCTAATGAAATCGATTCATTGATGGATTCCTTATTCGAATTTGAACAAAATGACAATAAAAAAGGCTTCATCAAAGCTTTGGCAATGCAATATTTTGTCGATTACATCAAGCCTTTTGATAACAACAATAGACTTATGGCGGTCCTATTAGGGAAATGGGAACTTGCTAGATCTAGTCTAGGGAATGTTGCTTCGATTTTGCCTTTTGAAGCCGCCTTCCTTCCATCAAATAAATTAAATGATTATTTGACTTCCATTCAGCAAAGCGGGGACTTTACCTATTTTGTAATATATGCAATGGAGCAAATCAGTCCGTTGCTAACGAACCTTCTTGATGAACTTGCCAAAATCAAAAAGAATTCCATAAAGAAAGAATTTGAAGGAAAAGAAGAAGTCGTCAAGGAAAATCTTCAAGTTGATGAAATAAAAGCAGAAATTGAAGAGCCTAAAGAGCCTATAAAAGAGGAAGTTAAGGAAGTAGTTCCTCCAAAGAACAATTCGCCTGCGATTGAAAGAATCGATCCTTCAAAGCTAAAAGAAGGTGGATTGGCCTTATCTGTCCCAAGGGCAAGCTTAAGCGAAAAGGAAATCAAGGATACAGCTAGATACATTGTCGAAACCAATCCTTCAATAAAGAAAACGCAGGCATATTTCTTCGCTGGACACTGCACAATTGGAAGATATTATACCATTCAAGATTATAAGAAATGTATCCGTTGTGCCTATGAAACAGCGAGAACTTCAATGGATTTGTTAGCAGAGCAAGGCTTCTATAAGAAATTGCAATTAAAGAATAAATTCGTCTACACACCTATAAAACAAGGAGAATAAAAAATGAGAATTTTAGCAAGCAGCATGCCAGGGTGGGCAATACCTCTAATTATTGTTGCTGTATTTGGCATCATTGTCGTTGGGGTAATTTTAGTTAAGAAATATGTCCATTTCTTCCAAAGTGATGAAAAACCGAAATCCGATAAGGAAATTGCAAAAGAAGAATTAGATAGAATCCTTGAACCTGTCGAAGAATTAAATCCTCAAGAAGAGAAGAAAGAAGATGAGGAAGATTCTAACGAAGACAAAGAAGAAACCAAGAAATAATGGCTGATTCTTTATATATTCACATCCCATTTTGTAATCATATTTGCCCATATTGCGATTTCCCAAAGGTTATATATAACCCGCAATGGGCTTTTTCTTATTTGGATGCTTTATTTTTCGAAATAGATTCTCTTGGCATTGATAAAGTGAAAACTATTTATATAGGTGGAGGAACTCCATCTAGTTTAAACTTAGAATGCCTCGAAGCTTTATTAAGAAAACTTGGGCCATTTCTAAAAGAAGATTATGAATTCTCACTTGAAGCAAATCCAGATTCCTTAACAAGGGAAAAAATAGAATTATTGGCTAAATATGGAGTGAATAGGGTTAGCCTAGGGGTTCAATCCACTATAAAGAAGAATCTAGATTTCCTTGGTAGGATGCATTGTTTTAATGATGTAAAACAATGTGTTTCCAATTTAAAAGAAGCAGGCATAACAAATATAAATTGTGATCTTATTTACGCCTATAAGGGGCTGACCATAGAAGAAATAGATAAAACTCTTGATGATATACTTTCTTTAGAAATACCGCACGTATCTGCTTATTCTCTTATTTTAGAGAAAGGAACTGTATTCGATATAAAAGGGATAAAAGAAGAAAATGAAGACGAGAGCGCTTCTCAATACGAATTCATTTTGAACAAATTGAGAAGCAATGGATATAAGCGTTATGAATTCTCATCATTCTGCAAACCCAATAGGCAATGTATCCATAATTTAACCTATTGGAAAAACAAAGAATATTATGCAGCAGGCTTAGGAGCCTCTTCATATATTAATAATATAAGGTATAAGAATACCCTCAATTTAAATTCCTACCTCAAAAAGGAATATGATAGGAGTGAAGAAGTAGTTACTCCTAAAGATCTTTATGAATATTTTCTTTTGACTAATTTAAGACTAGAAGACGGCTTTTCTCTCGATGAATTCGAATCTATTTTTGGAAAAGAGAAGACTTCGGATTTATTAAATAAGGCAAATTCTTTATTAAAAGATGGTCTTTTACTAGAAGAAAAGAATATACTTAGATGTAGTGATAGAGGTTTATTGCTTCTTGATCAGGTTTTGATAAATTTATTCTAAGATGGTAAACGCAAAGTATTATAGAAGAATCTACGGTTGGCTATTAGATGAACTAGTAGCATTGCTATTTGGAATAGCCTGTGTTTTTCTTATATTTTATTTTGATAGCGCATTTTCCTTATTTTTTGCAGTGGCCATCTCGGTATTCGTGGATTATTTCTTCTATGTTTTCATAACTTCTATTGTAATGTATTTAACTAAAGGCAGCTCAATAGGCATGCTTATTGAAAGAATTAGGACAGTAGATTTGCAATCAAGCCGCTTAACATATCGTGCTTGCTTCCTTAAATGCTTCCTAAATGGAATTATAGTAGTTACCATTGTTAATGCCTTTTTTATGATTTTTGTCCATACCGAACGTTCTATTTTTGATAGACTGACCAATACAACCGCAGTTGAAAGACATCATTAGTTAGAAACAAAGTAATATTTTTATATTTTTTAGCAATCTAGCCTTGACAGTGCTAAACGTTTTCTTATAATGTATCTAGCACTCGGAAGAAAAGACTGCTAGAAAGGTGAACCGTTATGAATAGAAGTGAGATGATTCTGAAAATGATTGTCGAATATTTTATTAAAACGGCCGAACCTGTCGGATCAAAAACATTAATTGATGAATACAATCTTGATTATTCGAGTGCCACGATACGTTCTGAAATGAACGCTCTAGAAAAAGAGGGCTTTCTTGAAAAGACCCATACCTCCTCTGGTAGGGTTCCATCAAAGAAAGGATATGAATACTATGTTTCTAACCTCCGTGAAGAAAGAGTGGACTCCTCGGTAAAATACGCAATTGCAAAAGTATTGGACCAAAAAGCTCAATCTGTCGAGGAAGTTATAAAGCAAAGCTGCGAAATCCTTTCTAACATGACAAACCTTGCCTCGGTCGTATTAGGCCCTAAAGTCAACGAAGAAAGACTTGTCTCGATACAAGTTATCCCAATCGGGAATAATACAGCTACGGCAGTATTTGTTACTGACCAAGGATATGTAGAAAACAAGACCTTCATGATTGACGAGAAGACCCATCTAGATGATGTTAAGAAAACGGTTGACCTTCTTAATTCAAGATTATCAGGAACACCGATTTCTGATGTCATACCTAAGATGGAAGCCATGCGTCCAGCCTTAACTGACTTTGTAGTAGGGCAAGATGCTGTCTACCAAACATTGTTTAAAGCCTTTATCTCCTTTGCGGGAGAAAGAATGAACCTATTTGGAAAAGAAAGACTTCTAGACCAGCCAGAATTCGCTGATGATGGCAAAAAGCTTAGACAACTCCTTGCCTTATTAGATGATCCAAGTGCACTTAGAAATGCACTCGAAACATCTAAGAAAAGTGAAAGTGGCAATATGAGCGTCAAGATTGGAACCCCTGAGCAAGGCCTTGATGATGTATCCATCGTATCAGCTAAACTAGCGATACCGGGCGGACAAAACGCTTCGATATCACTTCTTGGCCCAAAACGTATGGATTACGATAGGGCCATCAGCTTGCTCCAATATGTATCAAAACAACTAGATGAATATTTCTCTAGGGAAAAGAAAGGAGAGAAGGTTCAATGTCAAACGAAGACGAAAGCAAAGAATCCCAGCAAGAGCAAAAAGTAAATGAAAATGACAAGAAAGACGATAAAGAAATGTTTGCAGGGAAAAAAGTGAGCAAAGATAAATATGAAGAAGTTTGCTCCGAACTAGAAAAAGAAAAAGCCGACAAGGAACATTGGAAAAACGAATACTATAGAGCATATGCCGATACGCAAAACCTAAGGAAATCTCTTGAAGAGGAAAATAGGGTTGCCATCAGGTATAGATCCGAAGGGTTCCTAACCGATTTGCTTCCTGCCCTAGATGCCTTCCATATGGCACTAGATAATCCTCCCACCAATGAGGAAAGCGCTAAATATCTAGTTGGATTCAAATATATCTATAATCAATTGGTTAAAGTCCTAACTGATGAAGGTGTAGTTGAACTAACGCCTAAAGTTGGCGAGGAATATGACCTTAACTACATGCATGCGATTGATACAATCGTTGATGAAAACATCAAGCCTGGTGCTGTAGCGAAAGTATTCTCAAAAGGCTATAAACTCCACGATCGCCTTATCCGTCCCGCGATGGTGGCAGTTGCTAAAGGCAAAGAGGAACCTGAAGCAAATAAACCTGACGAATCAAAAGAAGAAAACAAAGAGGCTGCTAAAGCCTAAAAAAGGAGATTAATTATTATGGCAAAAGAAATTATTGTTGGTATCGATTTAGGTACTACAAACTCTGTCATCTCTTATATGCAAGCTGATGGCAAGGTAAAGGTCATCCCAAACCCAGAGGGAACAAATACTACTCCATCCGTCGTCGCTTTCAAATCTAGTGGCGAAGAAATAGTCGGCAACGCTGCAAAGCGTCAAGCTATCACTAATCCTGATACTGTCTCTAGTGCTAAAAGAAAGATGGGAACTGCCGATAAGTTCCATATTTCCTGCATCAATAAGGATTTCACCCCACAAGAAATTTCCGCTAAGGTTCTTTCCTATATGAAGTCCTATGCCGAAAAGAATCTTGGACAACCAGTCAAGAAGGCTGTCATCACTGTTCCAGCTTACTTTAATGATGCCCAACGTCAAGCTACTAAAGACGCTGGTACAATCGCTGGACTCGAAGTTGTTCGTATCATCAACGAACCAACCGCAGCTTGCCTTGCTTATGGTCTAGATACTAATAAATCCGAAAAGGTCATGGTATTCGACCTTGGCGGTGGAACTCTTGATGTTTCTATCCTTGATATCGGCGAAGGCACTTTCCAAGTCTTGTCTACTAATGGCGATACCCGCTTAGGTGGCGATGACTGGGACCATGTCGTTGCTGATTGGATTCAAGCCCAAATCAAGATTGAAACCGGTGCTGATTTAACCGATAAAATGGCTAGACAACGTTTCCTTGATGCTGCTGAAAAGGCCAAGATCGAACTCTCTAGCTCACTAGAAACCACAATTACATTACCATTCATTGGGATGTCCTCAACTGGACCTATCAACTATGAAGGTAAATTAACCCGTGCCAAATTCCAAGATTTGACCCGTACGTTGCTAGAAAGATGCAAGGTTCCAATGGAAAAAGCCCTTGCTGACTCTGGATTAAGCTATAACGCACTCGGATCTATATTGATGAGTGGTGGTTCTACAAGAATGCCAGCCGTCCAAGAAATGGTCAAAGCTGTTTCTGGAAAGGCTATCAATATGTCTGTCAACCCTGATGAAGCTGTATCTGTTGGTGCTGCTATTCAAGGTGCTGTCATTGCTGG